>JALYOB010000211.1 GCA_030857085.1 Acidobacteriota bacterium
GTGAAGATCCGTTTGTCGGTGACCTTCAGTTCCTTCGGCGACGACTGCTTGTCTTTCAGCAAGACCCGCCTCCATCTACATTTGCGCGAAGAGGCTGCTTCGACGCATCGCGCAAGATATCAGAAGCGCAGCGCCCGGATGATGGCGCGATGGACGTTCGGATCGGCGGCGATGCCCTGATGTCCGTCGCAGAAGAGGAGGGCCTCGCCCGCGCTCGAGACCGGTACGGTCCCGTCGCCCGGTTCGAAGAGCACCGGCGCGAGGTGTTGTTCGGTTGGGCGAAGGTCATCGGCGTAGAAGACGTACGTGCCGTCGCGGCGCTGCAGGATGCGTTTGGCGGTGGGAACGCAATCGCCGGCGAGGACGGTGATCTTCGCGCGGGGTGTTTTCGTCCGCAGTTCCTCGCGAAAGGCGCGGGCGCTTTCGAGTTGCGCCCGGATGTCGAGTGGCCAGTCCGCGGGATTCCAGAGATCGCGCTCGAGCGGATGGCCTTCTTCGTCGACGAAGACGCGCCCGTTTTCCGGAAGCAATTCGAACAGGAACGGCCATGTGGCGACGAACTGCGGGCCGAACGTGCGCCGGATGAAGCGTTCCGGCTGGACGAACAGGCGAAAGGCGTCGACGACGCCGTGACGCGGCGGCGCGACCATGACGATGTTGCGGACGTGCTCCTGCGATGACGCGAGCGCGACCAGTGCACCGGCGGAGTGCGTGACCAGATCGACTTCGCCGTTGTTGCGGATGCGATCGATGAACGCATCGAGCAGGCGCGCGTTCTCACGCGCGTCGCGACGCCAGTCGTAATAGAACGGATGCAGATCGCGATCGAGCGTGTAGCCGCCCCACTTGCGTAATGCGATCGACAGCTGCCAGCCGGTGTTGATCGGGCCGCGCGAGCCGACCCAGTTGCCGGGCACGAGGCGATCGTTCGGATCGAGCTCGAGGTCGTCGGGAAATCGCTTCGTCCAGACGGAACGCGGCGTGCCCCAGACCGTGCGTTTGGTGACCGGATCGATGAGCGTGGTGACGCCGAAACCGGCGATCACGACCACCGGGCGTAAGGGTGTGCCGAGGGCGGCGGCGTTCGCGCGGAGGTACGCGCGGCGGGTGCGATCCGTGGTGTTACAGTGCGCCAGCCAGATCAGCGCAGTAACTCCAATGAAGATTCTCCAGGTCCTCGAGTTCAATCAGTTCAACACCGGCTCCGTGCACCAGATGTTCCAGGCGGCCAGCGGCCTGCGCGAGCGCGGGCATGAGGTCGTGATCGCCACGCGTCCCGATCCGGTGATGTCCGCCAGAGCCGCAGAAGCGGGGATCCGTCACTACGGATTTCGCTTCCGCCATCAGTTCGACCTCGCCACCGTGACCGGCTTGCGGAAGATGCTGCGCGAGGAGAAGCCGGACGTGATTCACGCGCACAAAGGCATCGCGCACGGATTGACGCTGCTCGCGGCGTACGGACATCCGGTGCCGGCGTTCATCGTCAATCGCGGCGTTTCGTTTCCGCTCGACCGCTGGAATCGCGGCAAATACCGCACGCCGCGCGTGGACAAGGTGGTGACGGTCTGTCAGCAGATCAAGGACGTGATCGTCGAAAGCGGAAAGCTGCCTGAAGAAAAAGTGCAGGTGGTTTACGCGGGAACGGACGTCACGCATTTCGATCCCGAACGGTGGGACCGCCGCGCGTTCCGCCGCGAGAAAAACATCGGCGGCGACCGCTTCGTCGTCGCGCAGGTGGGCGTCCGCGACTGGAAGGGTTGGAAGGAGCTGATCGACTCGGTCGCGGACGTTGCGCCGAGGCATCCGGAAATTCAGCTCCTGCTCATCGGCTGCCGGACGGATGTCGAAAAGAACGCGGTCGAGCGCTACGCCCGCTCGGTGGGCATGGGCGACCATGTGACCGGCATCGAGTACCGCACCGACATGCCGAACGTGTTCGCATCGTGCGATCTGGTGGTCGATGCATCGTGGGCGGGAACAGGAATCACGGGAACGGTGCGCGAGGCGATGGCGATGGAGAAGCCGGTCATCGCCACCAACGCCGGCGGCAACGGCGAGCTGGTGTCGTCGAAAGAAGTGGGCTGGCTGATCCCGATGAAAGACCGCTTCGCTTTGACGAACGCGTTGCTCGATGTGATCGAAGATCCCGGCCACAGCCTCCAGGTGGGCAAAGCCGCACGGCAGCATGTGGTGAAGGGGTTTTCGAAGGAATTGAGGATTGAGCGGTTGGAGGAGTTGTATTCGAGGGTGGTTGAAAGCAAGCAGTCCGGTGGCGGGTAGCGTGTGGCGAGTTGACAGGGCTGTTTCGCCTGGACGACACCGCCCCCTGAACTCGCTACACGCCACTCACCACTATTCAGCCATCGCCCTCACATGCTCATCCACACTCGCCGCCAGTCCCTCCAGGTCATACCCCCCTTCGAGCAACGAAAACACCCTTCCCCCGCACCATTGCTCGGCGCGTTCGACGATGCGGCGGGTGATTTCGCCGTAGGCCTGTTCGGTCACGTTCATGCCGCCTAACGGATCGCGGCGGTGGGCGTCGAAGCCGGCGGATAAGAGGATGGCGTGCGGCTGGTAGTCGTCGATCGCGCGCACGACTATGTCTTCCGTCGCGCGTAAGAAGGCAGCGTCGCCTTCGCCGGCCGCGAGCGGCACGTTCGTCGTGAAGCCTTCGCCTTTTCCCTCTCCGATCTCGTGCGCGGCGCCGGTGCCGGGATAGAAGGGGAAGCGGTGAATCGACGCGTAGAACACGTCATCGCGATCTTCGAAGATGTGCTGGGTGCCGTTGCCGTGATGCACGTCGAAATCGAAGATGAACACGCGCTCGATGCCCGGCTGTTCGCGCAGCCATTCCGCCACACAGGCGATGGTGTTGAAAAAGCAGAAGCCCATCGCCTCGATGCGCTCCGCATGATGTCCGGGCGGCCGCGCGATCACGAACGCACGCTGCGACTGGCCGTGCTGCCAGATGTCTTCCGCGGCCGCGAGCGAGCTCGCGACTGCCGCACGCGCGGCGGAGAAGCTGGCCGTCGAAATCGGATTGTCGAGCGAGTGAAAGTAGCGCTGCCCGGCGCGTGATGCCGCCTCCAGCTCGCGCTGGTAATCCGCCGAATGCACTTTCTGGATGATGCGATCGGCGAGCGGGTGCACCGTCACGTCGCGCACCACGCGGTCCATGAGGCCCGCGCGGCGAACGCCTTCGGCGGCAGCATCGAGGCGCGCCGCGCGTTCGGGGTGCTGAATTCCGGTGTCGTGTCGATACGAAACGGCGTTGGTGTAGATCTTCAACATCGATGTGAGACTATGGGCGGCGCATTGCGGCGCATTCTACAGATCGCGGTCGTAGCCGCCCTCACGGTTCTGTTCCTCTGGCTTTTCCTCAAAAATGCCAATCTGCGCGACGTGGGCCAGATCCTGAGGACGGCCAACCCGTTCTGGATCGTGATCGGGTTCGCCGTCAATACCGCGGCTCTCCTGTTGCGTACCGTCCGCTGGCAGACATTGCTCGATCCGGAGTCGCCTCCGCCGTTCGTCGCGACGTTCTACGCGAACACGGTCGGCTACATGCTTTCGACGGTTCTGCCGATCCGCGCGGCCGACGTCGCACGCCCCGCTCTCCTCGCCCGCCGTACCGAGCTCCGTTTCTCCGGCGCCCTCGGCACAGTGCTCACTGAGCGCGTGCTCGATCTCACCAGCATTCTCGGCCTCTTCATCTACTTCGCCTTCCGCCGCTGGAACGAGTTCTCGCACGATCCCGGCACGATGCGCTGGTTCTACATCGTCCGCGGCGGCGCCATCGCATCGCTGGTGATCCTCCTCGTGCTCTGGTTTTTCATCGCCGGCCTGGCCTTTTTCCGTCCCACCATTCGGAGACTGCACGAAACGCTCGGCCGCATGCTCCCGCAGCGCTTTCGTGATTCATGGATGCATTTCTTCGATGCGTTCACCGAGACGCTGGCGATCTCGAAGCATCGCATGGTGCTGCTGAAGGTGGTGTTGTGCACGATCGGCATCTGGGCGGGCCTCACGTCGCAGTTCTGGTTCGCGGCGCGATCGGTCGATCGCATCCTGCCGTTCGACTCCAGTTTCTTTGTCACCGGCGTGACGACGGTCGGCCTCGCGATTCCGACGCCGGGCGGCATCGGCGGTTTCCATAAGGCGTGTCAGCTCGTCCTCACGCGCTTCTACGGATTCGACGTCGATGCGAGCGTGGCGGTCGCGGTGCTCTTTCACGTCATCGGAACGCTGCCCGTGCTCGTCGCCGGTCTACTGCTTTTTGCCGTACAGGCGATGCGGCCGAAGTCGTGATATACGCACCTCCGTTATGAGGTGCCCGTTCTGCGGGAATCTCGAGGACCGTGTGGTCGACTCGCGAGAGAGCCGCGAAGGCGACGTCATTCGCCGCCGCCGCGAGTGCGCGAGGTGTGATCGCCGGTTTACGAGTTACGAAAAGATCGAGCTGCCGACGTTCCAGGTCGTCAAACGCGACGAACGCCGCGAGCCGTATGACCGCAACAAACTGATGCGCGGTCTGCAGATCGCGTGTCGCAAGCGTCCCGTTTCGCAGGACGCGCTCGAACGTCTCGCCGACTCGATCGAGTCGGCAATGGCCGACGGAATCGAGCGCGAAATCTCAGCACAGCAGCTCGGCACGATGGTCATGGACCGTCTGCGCGAGCTCGATCCTGTTGCGTATGTCCGGTTCGCGTCGGTGTATCGCCGCTTCGAAGACGTCGACGCGTTCGTGAAGGAGTTGCACCGATTGAAATAGCGCCGTGTTGCACGTTGTGCCGGGTACAGCCATTGCACAACTCGACACGGTTCTCCCGAGAGGTCAAAAAGACATGACTGACGCGAACGAAACCGCGAAAGAAGAAGCCATCAAGATTCCGGACGTCCTTCCGGTACTGCCGCTCAAGGACCTGGTGATCTTTCCATTCATCATCGTGCCGCTGTCGGTGTCGCGCGAGAAGTCGATCAACGCGGTCGATCAGGCTCTCGCTGAGAACCGCGTCATCATGCTGACGGCGCAGAAGGACTTCCAGAACGAAGATCCGGGCGAGGAAGACCTGTATCGCACGGGCACCGTCGCCATCATCATGCGCATGCTCAAGCTGCCCGACGGCCGCATCCGCATCCTGGTGCAGGGTCTGTCGCGCGCACGCATCGATTACTTCATTCAGACCGCGCCGTTCTTCAAAGCGAAGATCACGCGCATCGAGGAACCGATCGCGAAAGATCGCGGACTCGAAGTCGAAGCGCTGATCCGGGCAGTGAAGCAGAACCTCGATCGCGCCGTCTCGCTGGGCAAGAACATCTCGCCCGAGGTGATGGTGATTGCGGCCAACCTGGATGATCCGGCACGGCTCACCGATCTCGCCGCCTCGAACCTCGACCTCAAACTCGAAGAAGCGCAGGGCATTCTCGAAACGATCGATCCGGTCGAGCGCCTCAAGAAGGTCAACGAGATGCTCACGCGCGAGATCAACCTGCTCACGATGCAGCAGGAGATCTCGTCCGCCGCGCAGGGCGAGATGAACAAGTCGCAGCGGGAGTACTTCCTGCGGCAGCAGCTCAAGGCGATTCAGTCCGAGCTCGGCGAAGGCGAAGAGCTCGCGGAAGAAGTCGAGAATTACCGCAAGAAAATCGAAGAAAAAGCGATCCCTCAGGAAGCGAAAGAGGAGATCGAGAAGCAGATCAAACGTCTCGAGCGCTCGCATCCCGATTCCGCCGAGACGTCGATCATCCGCACGTATCTCGACTGGATGACCGGCCTGCCGTGGGGTGTGATGTCGGCCGACAATCACGACCTCGGACGCGCGCGTCAGATCCTCGATGAAGATCACTACGATCTCGAGAAGATCAAGGAGCGCATTCTCGAATACCTCGCCGTGCGCAAACTGCGCGGCGCGAAGATGAAGGGGCCGATCCTCTGCTTCGTCGGACCTCCGGGCGTCGGCAAGACGTCGCTCGGCCGCTCGGTCGCCCGTGCGCTCGATCGCAAGTTCGTGCGCATCTCCCTCGGCGGCGTGCGCGACGAGGCGGAAATCCGCGGCCATCGCCGCACGTACGTCGGCGCATTGCCGGGCCGCATCATCCAGGGCATCAATCAGGCGCAGACCGGCAACCCGGTCTTCATGCTGGACGAAGTCGACAAGATCGGTGCGGACTATCGCGGCGATCCTTCGTCGGCGCTTCTCGAGGTCCTCGACCCGGAGCAGAACTTTTCGTTCCGCGATCACTACCTCGGCGTCGCGTACGACCTCTCGAACGTCATGTTCATCGTGACGGCGAACGTGCTCGATACGATTCAGCCGGCGTTCCTCGATCGCATGGAAGTCATCCGCCTCTCCGGCTACACGGACGAGGAGAAGCTGATGATCGCCAAGCAGCACATCATCCCGAAGCAGATGGAAGAGAACGGGATCAAAGAGACGCCCGTGGTCTGGACCGATTCCGGTGTGATGCGCGTGATCACCGGCTACACGAAGGAAGCGGGCCTGCGCAATCTCGAGCGCGAGATCGGCACGATCTGCCGCAAGATCGCGGTGCAGGTTGCGGAAGGCAAGACCGCCGAGAACTACCGCATCACCGACGCGAACGTCGACAAGTACCTCGGGCCGATGAAGCATTTCGCCGAGGAGTTGCTCGAGCGCGATCAGGTCGGTGTGGCGACGGGGTTGGCGTGGACTGCAGTCGGCGGCGACATTCTCTTCATCGAAGCGACGGCGGTGCGCGGCAAGGGCAAGCTCTCACTCACCGGTCAGCTGGGTGACGTGATGAAGGAGTCGGCGCAGGCGGCGCTCACGTATGCGCGTGCACATGCGGATGAGCAGGGCATTCCGGCCGACTACTTCGAGACGCACGACATTCACATTCACGTCCCCGCGGGCGCGATTCCGAAGGATGGACCGTCGGCCGGCATCACGATTACGACGGCGATCATTTCGGTGCTCACCGGCCGTCCGATTCGCCGCAACGTTGCGATGACGGGCGAGGTGACGCTGCGCGGCGACGTGCTCCCGATCGGCGGAGTGAAGGAAAAGGTGCTCGCCGCACGTGCGGCGAAGCTGAACACCGTCATTCTGCCGAAGCTGAACGAGCGCGATCTGATCGACGTGCCCGAGCCGATCAAGCGCGACATGACGTTCCACTTCGTCGAGCACGTCGAGGATGTGCTGCAGATCGCTTTGCTCGAACAGGCAGCCGCGGAGCAGAAGACGACCGACCGCGCCGGCCGCGAGAGCCACCCGCTCCCGACGCCCGAGCCGGTCGCGCCCGAGCACAATCACGTGCCGGTCGGACAAGCGTGAGTTTGGT
>JALYOB010000212.1 GCA_030857085.1 Acidobacteriota bacterium
TGCGAATACAACGGAGTGTGTCGCGGAGGCTTGGCCTGCAAGCGGGGTCCGGGGCCCGCGGCCCCGGCCGCCGGAGGCCCCTCGTCGTCCCCGTTTAGAATGCCGCGCCGTGTCGCAATCCAGCCCGAACATTCGCGGGCTCGCGGGCTCGGGTGGCGCTGTCACTGGTGCGCGCATCTTCGACGTCGGGGCGAGCTACCTCTTCTACCTCGTCCTTGCGCGGGCAATGGCGCCGGATGCATTCGGGCGGCTCGTGCTGGCGATCACCATTGCGTACACCGTCGCCGTGTACGCGCGCATCGGGCTCGACTCCGCGACCATGCGCAAATCGGCCGAGGCTTTGGCGGGGGGGCGTGCGGGCGTGGGGCCGATCTTGCGGCGCGCGACGCTCGTCACAGCCATCGGATCAGCGGCCGCGGTCGCGTTGTTGTGGATCGCGATGGTGCACGTGCCGGCGTTCGCGAACTACCGGCGTGCGTTTGCGGGTGCGAACGGCCTCGTGCTCGCGGCGTTGCCGCTCGTCGCGTTTCAGGCCGTGTATGCGATGACCTTGCGTGGCGTGGGGCGGCAACGTGCGGCCTCGTTCGGCGAGAGCGTCGTCCAGCCTGCGATTGCGTTGCTGTTCGCGATCGGCGCGTGGATCTTCGACGCTCCGCTGCTGGCGAGCGGCGCGCTGCTCGCGAGCATGGTCGCGTCGATCGTCTATGCGCTCGCGAAACTGCGCGAGCATTGGAGTGCGGGCGGTGCGGAAGAGGATGCGCATGGTCTGGTCACGCTTGGAGTGACCCTCGCGTTCGTCGTCGGCATCCAGGCCCTTGCGCAATCGCTCGACGTCCTCATCCTCGGCCGCTGGCGCGGTGCGGCGGAAGTCGGGCTCTATGCAGTCGCGTACAAAACCGCGCGAGCGCTCGTGCTCATCAACGACTCCGCGCATCTCGTGATCGCGCCTGCGGTGCCGTCGCTGCTGCGCGACAACAAGCGCGAGGAGCTCCAGCTCCTCTATCGCACCTCGGCGCGCTGGGTGACGTTGACGACGTTCCCCGGCGCGCTCGTGATTCTCATCGCCGCCGAGCCGCTGCTGCACATCTTCGGCGCGTCCTTCGTCCCGGCGGCACCTGTGCTGCGCGTGCTCGCGGCGACGTTCGCCGTGTTCGTCGCTGCCGGACCCGCGCATCCGTTTCTGTTGATGGCGGGGCACCAACGACTGCTGGTGATGAATGCAGTCGCGGCGGTGATCGCGACCGCTGCGCTGCTGATGACGTTGGTGCCGCGGTGGGGGATGCACGGCGCCGCGACTTCGGTGCTGATCGCGGCCGTGCTGCAGCGCGCGCTGCTGCTGATCGAGATGCGCGTGGTGCTGAAGATCGTGCCCATCGGCGCGCGCAATGCGACGCTGCTCATCGCCGCCGCGGTTTCGCTCGTACTCGTGTTCGCACTCGGCGATTCCGGGATGTGGATCGCGGGAGGATGCGCGATTGCGGCGTTCGCGACCGGCGTGGCCATGTGCGGATTCGACAGCGTCGATCGCGATGTGTTCGGCGGCGTCGTCGATGCGTTCGCGCTGCGGAGGCGCGCGTGAACGGCGCGATTGCGGTGGTGATCCCGGTGCGCAATCGCGAGCGGTGGATTGCGCGAGCGATCGAGAGTGCGCTTGCGCAGACGCTCGCACCGCGCGAGATTCTCGTGATCGACGACGGCTCGTCCGATCGCTCGGCCGAGATCGCGGAGAGCTTTGGCGATCGGGTGCGCGTGCTGCGTCAGGACCACGCGGGCGCATACGTCGCGCGCAATCGCGCCATTCGCGCGACCGACGCGGAGTTCATCGCCTTCCTCGATTCCGACGATGCGTGGCTGCCGCACAAACTCGCGTTGCAGATGCCGCTGTTCGATGACGAACGCGTTGGAGTCGTGTTCGGCAACGCGATCATCCGGCACTTCAATGGCGATCGCGTGACCACCGGACGCACGCTCTTCCAAAACACCGCTCCGCGCGCAGCGGCATTGGCGGACTTTGTTCGCGGCAACTTCATCCCGTTCTCGACTGCGATCGTGCGGCGGGAGGCGTTCGCGCGTTGCGGCTTTTTCGACGAGCCGTCGCGCCTCTCCGGTGATTACGTGGCGTTCTTTCGCATCGCCCTGCAGTACCGCCTCGCGTACGTGCGCGACGTCGTGGCGGAGTATTCGGTGCACGAGGGAAGCTGGAGTCTCGACCTGGTCGCGTCACTCGAATCGCGCATCGCATTGTTCGAAGAGGAACTGCAGCGCACGCGAGCGAACGACGCGCGCCGCGTCATCGAACAGTTGCTGTTCAACCTGCACGTCCATCTCGCGGTTGCGTACCTCCGGCGCGGCAGATTCGCTGCGGCGCGGCATGCATGGCCGAAGATGCGGCGCGAACTGCCGCGCTGGGCTGGCGCACTCTTTTTTCATCAACTCCGCCGTCGCCTTCTGCGACAATGACCGGCCGCCGCGGAGGGGTTCGTCGCGGCACATCGGGAACCCATGAGCCTTGACGTCTCGGTAGTGATCGAGTGGGACAATCCGCACCTTCTCGAGGCTCCGGGCCGCGAAGAAATCGCGCTGCGCCGCGCCGCGGAAGAGCTGACGGATTGCGGCCGTCCTGCCGAGGTGATTGTGGTTTGCGGGGAGGCCGAGGTGGGGGTGGTGCGGAGGTTGGTCGAGCAGCATTTCGCATCGTTCGACGCGCGCGTGCTTCCCGTTCGCGATCATGGGTACTACGACATGAAAAACGCCGGCGCGGCAGTCGCGCGCGGGAAGTGGATCGTGCTGACCGACAGCGACGTCGTGCTCGAACCGCATGCGATCGCGCGGATGGTGGAAGTGCTCGAGTCGCGCAATGCGGACGTCGTCTGCGGTGCGGCGTATGTCGATCCGTCGACGCTCGCCGGAAGGTTGTGGACGTTTCTCTTCGTCTTTCCGCCGCGCAACGAGAGCAACGCGGTGCGGAAGGTGACGCGCTTTTTTGCCAATCTCGTCGCGTTCCGCCGCGAGGTCGCGCTGCGCTTCCCGTTCCCGAACGATCACCGCATGCGCGGGCAGTGCGTGTCGCTCGCGCAGGAGCTCGGACGCAGCGGCATCACCATCTGGGAAGCCGGCGGCGCGCGCACGATGCATCCCGCGCCCGCGACCGCCGGTCAGTTCCTGCGGCGCGCCGTGTGGCAGGCGTACGACCTCGTCGCCACGCATCGCATGCACGCGAGTCTCGCGGTCGCGGTCGCGCACGCGGCCGGCTCGATCGCCCGCATGACCGGAACGCGCCTGCTGCGCCTCGCGCGTCACTGGCCGCGCGTCGCGCGGGCGTGGTGGGAGCCGCCGTTCACGGCCGCGGTGATCGCCGCGTTCGGCGTGCTGCAGGTTGCGGCGCTCATCCTGCCGATCGTCACGAAGGGAGTTCCGGCGCGGCTGCGATGACGACGGGCGAACATGAAGTGCTGATGGGCGGCCGCGATTTCGTCTGCATCAGCAGTGTCGACTGGGACGAGCTGTGGCAGTCGCATCACGACATCTGCACGCAGCTCGCGCGTGCCGGCAATCGCGTGCTGTTCATCGAGAACACGGGCGTGCGTGGACTGCGCCTGTCGGACCTGCCGCGACTCGGCACCCGCTTCGCGGAATGGAACACCGCACGCAAAACAGGCGGCGTGCTGCAGATCGAAGAGCGGCTGAACGTGATTGCGCCGCTGGTGCTGCCGCCGGTCGGCCGGATCAATCGCGAGCTCAATCGGCGCATTTTTCTGAAGCGCGTCGCGGCGCACGTGCGCGACCTCGGGTTTCGTGATCCGGTGGTCTGGACGTATCTGCCCACCGACACGGCGCTCGATCTGTACGAGATGCTCGCCACGCCCGCATCGCGCTTCGTTTACTACTGCCTCGCCGACTTTCGCGAGATCGCGCGCGATGCGCGAGCAACCGCGCGATTCGAGCAACTCGTCGTCGAGCGCGCGGATGTGGTGTTCACGAATCGAGAGGAGTTCGCGGCGCGCTTTCGCGCGTGGAACTCGAATGTTTCGGTGCAACCGGTCGCCCTCAACCTCGGCGCGTTCAATCCGGAGACGGCCGTTCCCGATCCGGCCATCTGCGAGTTGCCGCGTCCGCGCATCGGCTGCGTCGCGGGCCTGCACGAGCTGAAGATCGACTTCGATTTCATCGTCGAGCTCGCGCGCCTGCGGCCCGACTGGCAATGGATCTACGTCGGCCCGCAACGCTCGCCCGTCGCGCGGCTCGCGCGCGAGCCGAACATCACCCTCATCGATCAGGTGCCGCATGCGCAGCTCGCGTCGTACATCGCCGCATTCGACGTCTGTACCGTGCCGTATCGCCGCACGGAGTTCATGCGCAACGCGGTGCCGACGAAGATTCACGAATATCTGGCCATGGGGAAACCGGTCGTGAGCACGCCGCTCGATTTCGTGAACGAGCTTGCACCCGGCCTCGTGCGCGACGGCGGCTGGAGCGCGTCCTCGTTCGTCGCCGCCATCGAAGCAGCGCTGCGCGACACCTCTCCGCGCGCCATGCGCACGCGCCGCGCCGCCGCCGTGCGCGAGACGTGGGACGTGCGGTTGCGGGAGATGAGTGAGGTGGTGGCGGGGACGTTTTGATGCGGTTAGGCGGTTGTCCGTTGTCCGTTCACGCGGGGCGATGCCTGGCCGGAACGGATAACGGAGAACGGACAACCGCCGTCAGGCGGACAACCCCCCTGTCACACATCCACCCCCTCCCTCGTCTTCCTTCCGGGAGGTGATTCATGGACGAAAACATCGTCATTCTCGGCGGCGGTTATGCGGGAGCGCTGGCCGCCGCGCGCATTGCGAAGCGGGGGATTCGGGTCACGCTGGTCGATACGAATGCGGCGCTCGTCGAGCGCATCCGGCTGCATCAGGTGGCGGCGGGGGACGACATCGCGCCGATTCCGTACGCGCGGCTCTTTCGCGATCTGCCGGTGGAGACGATTCAGGCGCGTGTCACGGGCATCGATCGGGAGCGGAAGCGGGTCGCGACGACGGAAGGTACGCTCGCTTACGACAAGCTCGTGTACGCCCTCGGCAGCACGAGCGTGACGCCCGAGCATGCGATCAGCGTCGGCAATCCGCTCGCCGTTCGCGCGGCGCTGCGGGAGTCGAAGCACGTCGTCATCGTCGGCGGCGGACTCACCGGCATCGAGACCGCGGCGGAAATCGCGGAACGTCATCCGCACCTCGACGTCACTCTCATCGATGCCGGCACGATCGGCGGCGATCTCGCGCCGAAAGCGCAGCGTCATCTGCGCGACTTCATGCAGCGCCATGGCGTGACGCTCTTCGACACCACGCGCGTCACTGCCGTCGACCGCGAAGGCGTCATTCTGGGCGACGGCAGCCGGTTGTACGCGAGCAGCGTTCTCTGGTGCGGCGCGTTCGCGCTCTCGCCGATTGCACGCGAGGCAGGGCTGGAGGTGAACGCGCGCGGACAGATCGTGGTCGACGACCATCTCCGCTCGTCCGATGCCTCGATCTACGCGGTCGGCGACGCCGCCGCATTTCGCGATCTGCGCATGGCCTGCGCGGTCGCGTTGCCGATGGGCGCGTACATCGCGGACGTCCTCTCCGGCGCGACGCGCGACCCGTTCCGCTTTGCCTTCGCCATCCGCTGCATCTCCCTCGGACGCAACGACGGCATCATTCAATTCGTGAATCCCGACGACTCGCCGCGCGATCGCGCGCTGACCGGGCGTCCGGCGGCGTGGGTGAAAGAATTCATCTGCCGTTTCACCGTGCTCTCCGTCCGCCTCGAGTCGCGCGGCGTGCACTATCGTTGGCCGAAGATGGAGGCTGCGGCGTGAACGAAGAGTTCGAGGCTTATCGCGGGCTTTTGTTTTCGATCGCGTATCGGATGACCGGCAGCGCCGCCGATGCGGAAGATCTCGTGCAGGACGCGTACGTACGATTCGCGTCGGCGGACACGGAGGTCGTGCGCGATGTGAAGGCGTTCCTCGTCACGATTCTCACGCGCCTCGCGCTCGACAAACTGAAGTCTGCGCAGAAGCAGCGCGAGGAGTACATCGGACCCTGGCTGCCGGAGCCGGTGCTCACGGGCGTCGACGGCGATCCGTATGCGCGCGCGACGCGCGATGAACAGATTCAGCTCGCGCTGCTGCGCACGCTCGAACGTCTCACGCCGCAGGAGCGCGCGGTGCTGCTGCTGTACGAAGTGCTCGAGCACGATCACAACGAGATCGCGGAATTGCTCGAGATCACGCCCGCCGCGTCGCGGCAGTTGCTGCATCGCGCGAAAGAGCGTGTGTCGGCGGAGAAGCGCCGCTTCACCCCTGCACGCGAAGAGCAGCAGCGGCTGATCGAACGGTTTCTTTCTGCGCTGTCGGTGGGCGATGTGGATGGGTTGCGCAACGTGCTCGCGGCGGATGTGGTCGCGATCGCCGATGGCGGCGGCCGCAGTGTTGCCGCGAAGCATCCGGTGGCCGGCTTCGACATGGTCGCGCGTCTGTTCATGGGCTTGCGCGCGAAGTATTCGGAAGGCGTCACCTTCTCGATCGAGGAAATCAACGGCACCCTCGGACTCGCGGCGCGCCGTGGCGACGAGCTGGCGACGCTGCTCGCGATTCAGTTCGACGGCGATCGCATCGTGGAACTGTTGTCGATCGTCAATCCCGCGAAGCTGGAGTTTGCGTCACGGCAATCTCTCGCGCTCCATCCGGGCGCACCGTGATCTGCACTTCGACATGGCCGTCTTCGAATTCGGTGAACGCTTCTTTCGGCCACTCGATCAGCTTCACGCCGGGACCGGAGAGGAGCTCGGGGATTCCGATCTCGAGCCACTCGCGGCGATTTTCCGAAAGGCGGTAGCCGTCGATGTGAATGATCGGCGGCGCGCCCGCGCGCGGGTATTCGTGCACGATCGCGAAGGAAGGCGATGCGACGTCTTCCGCACGCGCGCCAAGCTCGGACGCGATCGCGCGCGCAAGAAACGTCTTCCCCGCACCGAGGTCGCCGATGAGGTGGACGACGGCGTCGTCGCCGAGCGTGCGCGCGATCGCGCGTCCCGCCGCCTCCGTCTCCGCCTCGGTCGTGCAGATCCAGGTCGTCATGACTCGCGCAACCTTCGCATCGCCAGCGGCAGGCGCTCGGCGACGTCCATCGCCGCGAGCCCGGTGTCGCCCAGCTCCTCGCGCAGCAGATCGGCGGAGAAGCCGTGGAGGTAGACGCCGACGCACGCCGCGTCGAATGGATCGCTGCCGCGCGCGAGCAGCGCGCCGATGATGCCGGCGAGCACGTCTCCCATGCCGCCGCTGGCCATCCCCGGATTCCC
>JALYOB010000673.1 GCA_030857085.1 Acidobacteriota bacterium
CGTATTACCTCCGGAACGGCGACCGCGCGCGTGCCGAGGAGATGTTCGACCGCTCGTTCAAAGCGGCGGACGACGAAGTCTGGGCCACGGCCGCCATGGCCGCCGGCTACCTCGGCGTCGACCCGCAGGAGTAAATCGCCGCGCGCGTTGTTGCGTTCGGAACGATGCGCGAAGAGCACAGCGCGGAGAATCCGCCGCTCGAACCAACGAATGAACCAGCTGCCTGCGCGGCGTGTGGATCGACCGAAATCGTCCGCACGCCGCGTGCACTGATGTTCGCGGTGGTGACCATTCTCGCGATCGGCGTCGGCGCCGCCGTCGGCATCAGCGAAGCGGTCTTCTTCGGCGTCCTCGCCTTCGGCGTCTACCTGCTCATCTCGCACCGCTGGCGGTGTGGGGAGTGTGGGGAGAGTTGGGATTGACGTGGGGTTATCGGTCGTCGGGTGGTGGTTGTCGGTTGTCGGTTGGCGGTTGTCGGTGTTGGTTGTCCGTTGTCCGTTATCCGTTCAGGGCGACATGTCGCCTGGATAGATCCACCATGAACGGACAACGGAGAACCGACAACCGATAACCGACAACCGACAACCGAGAACCTCACTCCCCAACTCACGTACACTCCCCCAGGCCACCCGCAATGCCCAGGAAACTCGATCCCGCCGTTGCTGCAGCGCTGACGGATGCCGTGCGCGAGTGCGAGGCGTGTTCGCGTGCGGAGATCGTGGTGGAGATTCGTGCGCGCTCGGGATCGTATGCGCATGCGGACGCGCGATTCGCGTCGGTGGTCGCGTTTGCGACGTTGCTGCTCCTGCTGTTTTCGCCGTGGACGTTTCACACGCAATGGGTGGCGATCGACGTCGTTCTCGCCTGGATTCTCGGCCTCTTTCTCTCCAGAAAGAGTGATGCGGTGCGGCGCGTGATGACGACGGCGCGCGAGCGCGATGCGCAGGCGCGGCTCGTCGCCGGTTCGGTGTTTCACGAGCGCGGCATTGCGAATACGGCCGAAGAGACGGGCGTGCTCGCGTATCTCTCGCTGCTGGAAGGACGCATCGAATTGCTGGCCGATCGCGCGGTGCTGGAGTCGGTGCCGACGCTCGAATGGAATCGCATTGCGGCGTTTGCGCGCGGCCGCCACGCCACGACCGCGACGCTGCTCGAACTGGTGCGCGAGCTCAGGCCGCTGCTGGAGCGGCACCTCCCATCCCGCGAAGGAGACATCGACGAGCTGTGCAACGTGCCGCGATTCGTTACCGACTGATTCTGTGGCGCGTTTGTGCGTTCGCATTCGTGCTGGCTGCGGCCGGCCTGGCACTCGCGCGCGTCGGTGGCGGTCACTCGTACTCCGGCGGCGGCAGCTCCAGCAGCGGCGGGAGCGGTGGCGGCGGCGGGGGAGGCGGGGCGGAGCTCGTCTTTTACTTCGTCCGCTTTCTGTTCTGGCTGACGATCAACTATCCGGCGATCGGCATTCCGGTCGACATCGTCGTGATCATCGTCATCGTCCGCTGGCTGAAGAAGAAAAACGACCTGGCCGTGTTCCGCACCGGCGGCGGTTCGACCGTCGTCGCGAAAGCGGCCGTGCCGGGAAAAATCCGCGAGCTGCGCCGCTACGATCCGAATTTCTCGGAGATCACCTTCAGCGACTTCTGTTACTCGCTCTATGCGCGCGTTCACAAGGCTCGCGGCGAAGGGAAACTCGATCAGTACGCGCCGTATCTCAGCGACAGTGCGCGCAATCTCCTCCGGACGCGCAATCGCGGCGATCTGCGCGAAGTGCGCGGCATTGTGATCGGAGCCTTCAACGTCATCTCCGTGCACGGCATTGAAGCGGGGCAGGTGTGGGTGACGGTCGAATACGAGGCGAATTACACGGAGATCGGCGCGGACGCACAGACGAGCTGGTACGTGCGGGAGCAATGGACGCTCGAACGCCGCCGCGACATCCTCTCGCCGCCTCCCGAAAAAGCGAAGGCGGATCATTGTCCGCGCTGCGGCGCCGCATTGCAGACGCGCACCGACGGCGCTTGTGATTATTGCGGCGTGAAGATCACCGGCGGCTCGTTCCAGTGGTTCGTGCGGTCGATCTCGCTCATGGAACGCGACACGCGCGGACCGCTCCTCACGTCCACAGTGCCGGAGGTGGGGACGAGCAATCGCACGGTGTTCCAGCCGATGTTCGCCGAGCGCCGCAAAGAGTTCGATGACGCGCATCCCGGCTTCGACTGGCCTGGTTTCGAGAACCGCGTCGTGCAGATCGCGATCGAATTACAGAACGCCTGGACCGCGCGCGACTGGGAACGGGTGCGGCCGCTCGAGAGCGAAAACCTGTTCCAGATGCATCGCTACTGGATTGATGCTTACCGCAAACAGAACCTGCGCAATGTGGTCTCGGACTTCAAGGTGACACGCGTGCAGCCGGTGAAGATCGACAGCGACCCGTTCTATGAATCGATCACCGCGCGCGTATGGGCCGAGGGCCGGGACCATACGATCGATGCAAAAGGACAGGTCGTTGCGGGGTCGCCCAATCAGACGCGGAAATGGACCGAATACTGGACCTTCATCCGCAGCCGCGGCGCGGCGGCAGGTGCGGGCCGCATCTCGTGCCCCAATTGCAGCGCACAGGTGACCGCCGGCACCAGCGGCGTCTGCGACTACTGCGGCGGCAAGCTCACGACGGGCTCGTTCGACTGGGTTCTCTCCCGCATCGAACAAGACGAAGCCTACGCCTGATCTGGAGTGCGGTGGCAAAGCCACCGCTCTGCTATCGCGCGGCAAAGCCGCGTCTGGAGTGCGGCGACGCGAGTC
>JALYOB010000213.1 GCA_030857085.1 Acidobacteriota bacterium
CCGCGACACAGTCCCCTATTTCGCACGAGCGTCGCGGAGGCTTGGCCTGCCAGACGGGTCCGGGCCCGTTGGCCCGGCCGCCGGAGGCCCCCGGTCGGCTCCCCGTCGTCGATCTAGAACCGCACGCCGGCAGCTACGGACACGAAGTCGTCGATGTCACCGGCGCTGGTGAGCTTGAGCTGCGCGTAGGGGTTCCAGCGGCCGCGCTGCATGCCGACGCCGCCGAGGATATTGAAACCGCCGTCGTAGTCCCCTTCGTCGGGGTTCACGAACGCGAGACCGGCACCGGCCCAGAACGACGTGTTCGCGCGGAGCGGGAACGTGTACACCGCGTCTGCATTGGCGGTGAAGACATCGGAGGCGAACTCGATGTTCGGGTTGACGCTCACACCTGCCCAGACCGGGAAGATCACTTCGGCGCCGATCATCGGATCGTTATCGAGAACGCCGGCGCGGACGCCCCAGTGCATGCGGCTCTGCGCTTCCGAGGAGAGAGAGACGAGGAGAAGCAAAAAAAAGACGGGCACGAATTTCTTCATGCCCGCCGAACAGCAAGAACTGTGCTTTGAGAGATCAGCTCGCGCGGCGCTTGCGCGCGGCCGGCTCGACGCGCGGCACGTCGGCGCGAACGGCCGATGCCGGAGCCTTCGCGCTGCGCTTGTCGAGCGCCACGGCCACGGCCGGGACGATGAGCAGCGTCGAGTACGTGCCGGAGATGACGCCCATCATGAGAATCCACGAGAAGCCGCGAATCACGTCGCCGCCGAAGATCAGCAGCGCGACGAGCACGAGGAACACCGAACCGCTGGTGAGGATCGTTCGCGACAGCGTCTGGTTGATCGCCAGGTCGAGGTGCTCGCCGAGCGACATCGGCTTCTTGATCTTGCGCTTGTTCTCGCGCACGCGGTCGTACATGACGACCGTGTCATTGATCGAGTAACCGACGATCGTCAGCAATGCGGCCACGATGTTGAGCGAGAACTCGAGGCGCATGATGAGCATGAACGCGAGCGCGATCGCCACGTCGTGGATGATGCAGACGACCGCGCCGATGCCGAACGTGAAGTCGAAGCGCAGCCAGATGTAGACGCCCATGGCGAGCGACGAGAGGACGATCGCCCAGAGCGCCTTGCTCTGCAGCTCCTTGCCGACCTGGGGACCGACGGTCTCCTGATTGAGCACGTTGAAGTCGCCGAGGAAGGCCTTCTCGTTGAGAACGCGGGCGGCGTTCGAGGTGACGCCCGGAACGCTCGTCACGTCGTTCATCGAACGGAAGATGCCGATCTGCGAGCGCTTGTCGATGATCTTCGCGGCGATGCCGTTGTAGTACGAGACGGCATCGGGGTTCGTGCCGCGATTGTCGGGATCGTTCTGCTTGAGGAGCGCGGCCAGACGATCGCTTCCGAGGAAGTTCAGATCGTGTCTGCCGGCCGACTCCGGATTGAAGCGGCGATTGAGCAGCGCGACGACCTGACCCGCGTAGTCGGTCTCACGCTTCTGCTCCGGGAGGCGGATGAGCACTGCGCGCTCTTCCGGCTTGCCGTACTGCTGAATCGTGGCCTCGCGCAGCGTGCTGCGAAGCTCGTTCAGAGGAACGGTTTCCTTGAACTTGAGCGTGATCGCGGCGCCGCCGGCGAAGTCGATGCCCCAGTTGATGCCGTTGATGAAGTAGCCGACGACGCCGGCGAGGACGAACAGCACCGAGATGGCGATGCCGGTCCAGCGGTGCTTGACGAATTTGTAGTCGGGATTCTCGAAGATCTGCATTGTGATTCTCCGCCGTTAGATGCTGAGGTGCTGCGGGCGATCGGTCGGCTTGTAGACGATGTCGAAGATCATGCGCGAGACGAAGAACGCGGTGAAGACCGACGCCGCGAGACCGATGAGCAGCGTGACGGCGAAACCCTTGATCGGGCCGGTGCCGAACTGAAACAGGAACAGCGCCGAGATGATCGTGGTGAGGTGCGTATCGATGATCGTCGCGAAGGCGCGCGAGAAGCCCTGATCGATTGCTGCGCGAACGGTACGGCCTTCGCGCAGCTCTTCACGGATGCGCTCGAAGACGAGCACGTTCGTGTCGACGGCCATGCCGAGGGTGAGGATGATGCCGGCGATGCCGGGCAGCGTCAGCGTCGCCTTGAAGTACGCCATCATGCCGAGAAGGATGATGAGGTTGAGCAGGAGCGCGAGAACCGCGTTGATGCCGGCGCCCTTGTAGTAAAGGATGATCGCGGCAACGAGGATGAGGAACCCGATGACCGAGGCGGTGACGCCCTGGCGGATCGAGTCGCGGCCGAGCGACGGACCGACCGTGCGCTCTTCGAGCGTGGTCAGCGAGGCGGGCAACGAGCCGCTGCGGAGCACCAGCGCGAGATCGCTCGCCTGCTGCTGCGTGAACGAGCCTTCGATGACGCCGTCGCCATCGATCTGGCTCTTGATGTTCGGTGCGGAGATGACTTTGTTGTCGAGGACGATCGCGAGGCGGCGGTTGATGTTCGCGCCGGTGAGCGCGCTGAACTTCGGCGTGCCTTCCGGGGTGAACGAGAAGCCGATGACCGGCTCATTGAGGCGGCCCTTGGTGACGCGGGCGTTCTTGAGGTCGCGGCCGGAGACCGGGACTTCCTTGTGCACGGCGTAGTACTCGGTTCCGGTGACGCGGCCCATGTCGTCTTCGCGGGTGCCGGGGAGGATGTCGACGTCGCTGCGCACGTTCATCGGCAGAGCGTCCATGACTCCCTGCGCGGTCGGCGCGGTGGAGCCTTCGACGATGCGGAACTGCAGCTGCGCGGTGGTCTTGATGATGTCCTTGACGCGGGCCGGATCGTCGACGCCCGGGAGCTGGATGACGATGCGGTCGTCGCTCTCGGGAACGATGATCGGCTCGGTGACGCCGAGGGCGTCGATGCGGCGGCGGATCGCTTCGGTCGCCTGCTGCACCGTGTCGCTGCGGAGCGCGGTCACGGCCGGTCCCTTGAGCGAGAAGCGCATGCCTTCGCCGACGCGGGAGAGGTCGAACGACGGCAGGTAGTCGCGCGCGATGCGCTCGTAGTCACCCGCGTTGCTGCCGGCCGGCGGGGTGGCGAGGAACGAGGTGTCGGTGAGGCGGCGCGTCACCGGCTGCGGCAGGTTCTGCGTGGCAGCCTGGCTGCGCAGCGTGTTCATCGCCTGATCGACTTCCAGCCGCATGGCCTCGTTCACGTTGACGCGCATGACGAGGTGAATGCCGCCCTTGAGGTCGAGCCCGCGGCGGATCGGCTGGGGGTTGTTCTTCGTCGGGATGATGGCGAGCGTGAACACCAGCATCACCGCGAGGATCAACACGATTTTCCAAATGACGTTTCTATTCAAGGGTTCCTCCGGACCGAAGCGCTCTACGATTCGGACTCGGGCGCAAGGCCCGAAATCGCAGAACGAAGTACCTTTACCTTCACGTTTTCGGCGATCTTGAGGTAAACGGCGTCCGGCTCAACACCCTGAACCGTCCCGTAAATCCCGCCGGACGTAATCACGCGATCGCCCTTCTTGAGCGCGCCGAGCATTTCGGTCTGCTGACGCCGCTGCTTGTTCGCGGGCCCGATCACCATGAAGTAAAAAACGAGGCCGATGGCGACGATCGGCAGGAACTGTACGAACGCCGCCGTGGCACCACCCGCACTCTGAAGCAGAGCTAACGCAATCATGTTCATCTTTTGGCTTTAAGCGGCCTCGCCGCGCGACACCTTCGACAGGAAGCCGGTACGGAAAGACTGGAAAGAATTGGACGCGATAGCCTGCCGGATCGACCGCATCAAGTCAAGGTAAAACGAAATGTTATGTATGGTGTTGTAGACCGAGGCGGCGATCTCATCGTTCGTGTAGAGATGCCGCAGGTACGCGCGCGAAACGGTGGTGCAGGTGACGCACGAGCAGTTCGGATCGAGCGGGCGATCGTCGGCCGCGAACTTTGCGGTCTTGATCGAGACCTTCCCTTCGCTGGTGAAGAGCGTGCCGTTGCGGGCGTTGCGCGTCGGCATCACGCAATCGAACATGTCGATGCCGGCAGCGACGCCGTTGACCAGGTCTTCCGGCGTGCCGACGCCCATCAGATAGCGCGGGCGATCCGACGGCAACAACGGCGCGGTGTAGTTCACGATCTCGAACATCTCGTGCTTCGGCTCGCCGACCGAGACGCCGCCGATGGCGATGCCGTCGAAGTCCATCGCCGCGATCGCCTCGACGCTCCGCTTGCGGAGATCGAGATGAATGCCGCCCTGCACGATGCCGAAGAGCGCCGAGGCGCCGGTGCGCGCGGACAGTGAGCGCTTCGCCCAGCGGTGCGTCAGTTCCATCGACTTTTCGACTTCGGCGTGCGAGAGGCCGTACGCGGGGCACTCATCGAAGGCCATGGCGATGTCGACGCCCATGCGCGTCTGCAGCTCGACCGATCCTTCCGGAGTGAGAAAGTACGGCGATCCGTCGATGTGGCTGCGGAATTCGACCCCTTCTTCGCGGATCTTGCGAATGGAGGCGAGCGAGAAGAGCTGGAAGCCGCCCGAGTCGGTGAGGACCGCCCGGTGCCATCCCATGAACTTGTGCACGCCGCCGAGCTTTTCGATGAGGTCGACGCCCGGCCGCAGCATGAGGTGGTAGGTGTTGTTGAGGATGATCTCCGGCCCGAGCTGCCGCAGCTGGTCGGTGGTCAGACTCTTGACCGACGCACGCGTGCCGACGGGCATGAAGACCGGCGTCTGGATCGTGCCGTGCCGCGTGACGATCTCGCCGCGACGGGCGGGGCCGTCGGTGTTGAGGAGGGTGAAGTTGATTCGGGACATCGAGTTGAGCGTGGCGCGTAGCGTGTGGCGAGTTGCCCGGGCTGCCTCGCCCGGGCGATGACGCCCTGGCAACTCGCTACTCGCCACTCACTACTGAATTTTCATTTGCTCGATACGCACATTCGCCGGCAACGCCACCGCAAACCGGCTCGCCGGCACGGGCTCGTTGATGCGGATGTTGGTGAATTCGTAGCGGGTGATGTCGCCGTCGCCTTCGACGTACTCGACCTTCGTCGTGAGGTAGGTCTTCTTGTCGATCGACAGCTTGATGCGGCGGACGCGCTTGGCGACCGCGCGGTTCTTCGGGGTGAGGTCGAGCGTGAACACGGGCTTGTTCTTCGCGTCGGTGAAAGTGAAGTCGAAGTAGCGCGCGAGCTCGTCGATCGCGCCCGAGGCGCCCATGTAACGGAAGATGCGATCCTCGAAGCGCTTGACGTCGACGCGCTCCGCCTTCGCGAGATCGGGGTAGTACGTGGTGAGCGTGCCGCCGGTGATCACCATCTGCACTTTCTTCGGCGCCTGGTAGGTCCAGAGAACGTTGTTCGGCTTCGAGTAGACGAACGTTCCGGTCGAGACTTCCGGCTGCGACAGAAGCGCGAGCTCCTTCTCCTGACGGAAGTCGGCCTGCAGGGTGGAGGTCTTCTTCTGCTGCTCCTGCACCTGCTTGATGACCTGCGCGAGCGTGACCGGAGTGGCGGCGTGCACATGAACGGTTGCAGCGACAATTGCGCAAAGCACGGCCACGAAAGATTTTCTGCTGGACATGCGCGGCCTAACCGTGACGGCTTTCCTCAATATTTCCCGTGTATACTCGAGCGACCGCCGAGGTTATTGATGAAAAGACTGCTGGTTACGGTAGCGCTCGCGCTGTTCACGTTTCCTGGATTCGCCGCCGTTCAGTACGAGTTCGTGCAGAAGAACTCGACGGGCGACGTCGTGACGCCGATGACCGACCTCACCGCACGCGCCATCGTCGACGGCGCGCGCACGAGAGTCGAGTTCCTCTCCGGCAACGTCTACCCGCCGGGGACGTACGTCATCTCGACCGACAACCTCAAGCGCCTCTACTTCGTCGATCCGCTCAAAGAGTGGTACACCGAGGTGAACACGACCGGGATCGCTACCGCGCTCGCGGCGAGCGACATCAAGGTCGAGAACCTCCAGGCGAACAACGAGACCTTCCCGAACAAAGAGAAGATCGCCGGCGTCGAGGCCGAGCATCACCGCGTGACGCTCTCGTACGACCTCACGTTGACAGTGAAGTCGATCCCTCTCAAGCAGCACGTCCGCACCGAGATCGAGAGCTGGACCACCAGCCAGTTCGGCGCCCTCAACGCGCAGAGCTTCCTCAGCGGCACGATGCGCACCGGCAATCCGCAGCTCGACGAACTCATCGGCGCCGAGACCGGCAAGCACGAAGGCTTCCCGCTGCGCCAGATCGTCACGATCCACACGAACTACGAGCTGCCGAAAGGCTCGAAGCTCAAGACGCCGACGATGCGCACGATCACCCGCGAGAGCCTCGTGACCGCGATCAAAGAGACGAACGCGCAGCCTTCGATGTTCGTGCTTCCGGCGAACTATCGCCGCGCCGATCAGCCGGACCTGCCCAAGTCGAACACGCAGACCCTGACGTTCGATCCCCCTGCAAACTGAGATGAAGTGAACGAGGAAGCGAGTGCGCGCACGGTGCCGCTCGCTCCCTCCTGATTGCCTGCTGATTCTACGATCCGTAGCTTCTTCTGCTACGATCGCCTCCGGTACCGGTCCAACGGTTCCGCTCACGTTCAAGAATGAAGAGACTTCGCGCGATTGGTGTACGTCTGGGAGGGGTGGTGAAGCGGCCGCGGGTGTATTTCGCCCTCGCCCTTCCGATCGCAGTTCCGTTGTTCCTCGCCTCGGTCCGCGTGCAGCCGGATGCAGGATCGACGGCTGACGCGGCCATGTTGCCGTCTCCCTCTCTCCGCTACGAACAGCTCGAGGCGCCGTTCCGCGCCGATCTGCCGCAGCACTCGATGCTGCTGACGATGGAAGAAGACGACACTCTCGAGCAGGTGCTCGCCGCCGGCGGGTTGTCACGCAGCGACAGCGCGCTTCTGACGCGCGAGCTCGCGAAGAGCATCGACGTCCGCCGCCTCCGCCCCGGTCACATTCTCCGCTTCCACTACGACCGGCAAGGCACCGTGGACACGGTGGCGATGAAGGTGATCGGCTGGGGCGAGCTCAGTGCAGTGCGCAACGGCTCGGCGTTCAACGTGAGCGCGCAACCGGCGACGATCCGCAACGTCGAGACCACGGTCTCCGCGACGATCGACAGCTCGCTCTACGACGCGATTCATCGCGCGGGCGAGCGTCCGCAGCTCGCGCAGCAGCTCATCGACATCTTCCAGTGGGACATCGACTTTTTCGAGCTGCGCGACGGCGACTCGTTCAGCTTCGTCGTGACGAAGCAGTACGCGGGCAGTGATCTGGTCGGCTACGGTCCGATCACCGCCGCGCG
>JALYOB010000674.1 GCA_030857085.1 Acidobacteriota bacterium
GAACTCCGAGGAACCCGAGGAACCCGAGGAACTCCGAGGAACTCCCTCTCTCAATTTTCAATTTCCGAATATCGTTCGGCCCGCGAATGCCTCACACCACCAACGAGACGCTGAGGAAATCCCTCCACATCGCCTTCGGCTTCGTCGCCTTCACGCTGAAATGGCTGCCGTGGCATGTGGCCGCGGCGGTGTGTGTGGCGGCGATCATCTTGAACTGGCTCCTTTTGCATCGCCTGGTCGGACGCGGCGTGGCGCGACATGAGCGGGGATTCGACGCGGGCATCGTCCTCTATCCGATCGCGGTGCTGCTGCTCATTCTCGTGTTCCGCAATTCGCTGCATCACGCCGCCGTTGCGTGGGCGATGCTCGCATTCGGCGATGGCGTCGCGACGCTTGCGGGGAAGGCGATGCGCATCGGGCCGCTGCCGTGGAATCGCGACAAGAGCTGGGGCGGCCTGCTCGCCTTCTTCATCGTCGCGTCGATCAGCGGCATCGCCGTGGCGGCGTTTCTCGGGTTCCATGAGCCGCTCGTGGTCGTGCTCACGGCGGCAGTCGCAGCGATCGTGGAGTCGCTCGCGCTCGGACTCGATGACAACATCACCGTGCCGTTCGCGGCGTCCGTGACGCTGATCGTCGCCGCAATCCATCCGATCGTTCCCTACGCCGTTTGGCCGCACACGATTCCGTGGCTGATCGTGAACGCGGTGCTTGCGTTCGCCGGCTATCTCGCACGCTCAGTCAATTTCTCCGGCGCCCTCGGCGGCGCGATCCTCGGCGCGATTCTCATCCTCGGCGCAGGCTGGCCGCTCTACGTCGCGCTGCTCGCGTTCTTCGTCATCGGTACGGCCACCACGAAGCTCGGCTACTCGCGCAAGGCAAACGCGGGGCTCGCGCAGGAGGAAGGGGGCGCACGCGGATTCAGTCACGCGTTCTCAAATGTGGGCGTGGCGGCGATCTGTGCGATAGCAACCTCGCGCATGGGCCGCACCGCGGATGGGGACTGGCTTCTTCCTCTGATGATGGGCATCGCCTCGCTCGCCACCGCCGCCGCAGACACGACCGCTTCCGAGATCGGGCAACTGATCGGCCGTCGCGCCTTTCTCCCGCTGACCTTGCGACGCGTTCCCGTCGGCACCGAAGGGGCGATCTCCATCGAAGGCACACTCGCAGGTCTCCTCGGCGGTTTCGCGGTTGCATTCGCCGGGGTGCGGGCGGCCTCTTCGACCTTCGCCATCATGCTGACCATCACCCTCTGCGCCTTCGTCGGCTCCTATCTCGAGTCGATCGCCGGAAGTTGGAATCGGAAGCGCATCAAGCCGATCCCGAACGGCGTGCTGAACTTCTTCAACACGGCCGCCGGCGCGCTGCTCCTCTACTTCGCATGGCAAATCGAACACTGAAAAAAGTCGTCATCGTCGGCCGGCCGAACGTAGGCAAGTCGACCCTCTTCAATCGCCTCGCCGGCAAACGCCGCGCGCTCACGCACGACATGCCGGGGATGACTCGCGATCGTCTGTCCGAGGTGGTGAGCCTCGACGACGGCCGCCGCTATGAGCTCACCGACACCGGCGGTCTCGAATACGGCGAGTCGCCGATGTCGGCATTCGCGGGCGAGATTCGCGATCAGGCGCAGCGCGCTTTGTCGGAAGCCGACTTCATTCTGTTCGTCGTCGACGGTGCCGCGGGGTTGCTCGCCGAAGATCGCGACATCGCCCAGGACCTGCGCGCGGAAGCATCGAAGACGGTGCTCATCGTCAACAAGACCGATCGAAAGGACGCCGAAGAAGCGGTCAACGATTTCTGGGAACTCGGCTTCGAGCGCGTCATGCCGATGTCGGCCGAACATGGCGACGGCGTTGACGACGTGATCGACGCGATCGCGGAAGTCGTCCCCGAAGACTCGATTGAAGAAGAAGGAGAAGACGAGAACGCGCCCATCCGCGTCGCGATCATCGGACGCCCGAACGTCGGCAAGTCGTCGCTCCTCAACCGGCTCACGCAGCAGGAACGGGCGGTCGTCTCGCCGATCTCCGGCACCACGCGCGACGCCATCGACATGGAGATCACGCGCAACGGCAAGCCGTACATCATCATCGACACCGCCGGCATCCGCCGCAAAGGCAAGACGACGGACGAAGCAGAAAAACTCGCCGTCATCTCCGCGCGCAAAGCGATCGAACGCTGCGAAGTGGCGCTGGTGATGATCGACGCCACCGAAGGCGTGACTGCGCAGGACGCGACGGTGGCGGGTTACGCGGAAGAAGCAGGGAAGGCGGCGCTGATCCTGGTGAACAAATGGGACGTCGGCGAGCACGCGCAGGACGACGCGAAAAAGTTTGAGGAGCAGTTCCGCTTCAAGATGAAGTTCCTCTCCTACGCGCCGCTCGAGTTCATCTCCGCCAAAAGCGGACGCCGCGTCGAAAAGATCTTCCCGCGAATCGACTCGATCGTCGAAGGCTACCGCCGCCGCTTCCGCACCTCCGAGCTCAACGCAATCCTCGAACGCGCCGTCACCGCGCATCACCCCCCGACCGTCCGCGGCAAACAACGCCGCTTCTACTACATGACCCAGCTCAAAGCCGGCCCGCCCACGTTCGCCCTTTTCTCGAACGTCGACGAACCGCTGCACTTCTCCTACAAGCGCTATCTCGAAAATCAGTTCCGCGAGGCGTTTGGTCTCGTCGGAACGCCGGTGCATTTCGTGATTCGAGCGCGGAAGGGGATGAAACGCTAACAAACCACGAGGGGCCTCCGGCGGCCGGGGGCACGCCCCCGGACCCGTCTTGCAGGCCTAGCC
>JALYOB010000023.1 GCA_030857085.1 Acidobacteriota bacterium
GATCCGGACGGCGCGTTTTACGTGTTCCCCGACGTGAGCGCGTTCTTCGGAAAGCGCGGCATCAAAGACTCGCAGTCGTTCGCCGATTACCTGCTCGACGAAGCGCGCGTCGCGGTCGTCCCCGGCGGCTCATTCGGCCTGGATGCGTTCGTGCGCATCAGCTACGCCACGTCGATGGAGCGCCTGCACGAAGGCGTGAAGCGGATGAAGGCGGCGCTGGAGAAGTTGTAGCTTCTGGAGTGCGGCGACGCGAGTCGCGCTTTCAGTGTGTGCGACGACTTGCGACCGGAGTCAAAGCGGCAACTGGCGTTGCCGCACTCCAGACAATCTTCTACTTAATCGTGAAGTGACTCGTCGTGGTCGAGCGTGCGCCGTTCGGTTCGATGGTCGTGATGGCGAGGTCGTACGCGCCCGGCTTGAGGCTCGAGAGCGGGAACTGGCCGGGGATGGCTGCGCATCCGGCGACGGCGCTCATCGGCATCGGCTCCACCTCCGCGGCCGCGGCGAGATTGTTGATCTTCGTTTCGATCTTCATCGGCCCGGCCGGACCGCCGCAGTATTCGAGAACGAATGCAAGGCTGCCGCTGGTCGAGAACTCGGTCACCGGCTGCAGCGCGGCAAGCGGATCGGTCGACGAATCGAGACGCAGCATGCCGAGGTCGCCGAGCAGAATCAGGCGTCCTGCGTGCCCTTGTGCGTGAACGCCGGCCGCGGCGGGCTGCCCCGCGCCTGCAAGCACTTCGCGTCCGACGTGGGCCGCCCACTCCGGCGCCACGGTCATGTTCGGATCGACGACCGTCTTGCGCACAGCGACGCTCCCGACGTTCGAGAACTGACCGAACTTCGTATCGCGCACGAAGACGTCCGTGCCGATCACCTGATTGAACGTCACGGACAGCTTCGGCACGCCGAGTGCGGACGCCGCCTCGCGCGACCACGTCCAGACGAGATTCTCCGCCGATCGGGCGGAGGCGCTGGAGAGACCGGAATTGCCGGCGATCTGCATGTCCGCACGCGAGCCGTTTTCCGGCGCGCCGAGGATGAGGTAGACCTGACCGCGCTCACTGAGGGCGCCGCGCTTGCGCTTCTCCGCAAATGCCGAGTCCGCGTAGCGCACGCGATTGAGAAACTCCTCGCGGAACTCGTTGCGAGCGGTGCCGGGTGTCGGATCGCGGCGGGCCCAGAACAGGTCGATGAATGCCGCTGCCGCGTCGTCGCTGTTGACCGCCTTCCACGCCTGCTCTTCTTCCGCCGTGAACAGGAACTTTTCCGGACCACGGCGCCACTCCGCCACATTCTTCGAAACTCCAGCCTCAGCGGCAACGCCAACCATCATCATCACTGCAATCAGAACGAATGCTTTCGAACGCACGGGTCCCTCATTCAAATAAGTAGGATGGCGGCAATCGTAGCACGCGCGCGCAAGTCGGCCAAAACGCACCGAGACCTGCACCGCGTCTGGCGCGAAATTCGCTAGCAGCGAAACGAATCAGTTCGCGCGAGGCTCTGCTCGCGCGGCCCATCGCAAGTCCATGAACGAACGACCCGAAACCCCTGCGCCACCGCGAGCGACGGCTACTGCCACGCGAGCGTTGCGCGTGCTCGTCGTCGATGACGATCGCGTCGACCGCATCGCGCTCAGACGCGCGCTCGGGCAGACCGGATTCGAAGTCACCGTCGGCGAGGCCGACGGCGTCATCGCGGCGATCAACCTTCTCGCGTCCGAGCAGACGTTCGATTGCGTGCTGCTCGACTACAACCTGCCCGACGGAGACGGCCTCACGTTCCTGCGCGGACTGCGCGGGGCCGGCATCTCCGCGAACGTCATCATGATCACCGGCCAGCAGGACAGCGCGGTCGCGACCGAGCTCGTCGAAGCCGGTGCGGCCGATTACATCCCGAAGGCGCTCTTCACGCCGCGCCTGCTCGCGCAAAGTCTGGAACGTCTCTTCGGCCAGTCCTGATCAACGAAGGAATGACCATGTCGATCACCGAAAACACACTCGGTTCTGCCGCCACGCAGGCGTCCCCCGCGAACGATTCGGATCATTACCGGCGGCAACTGCAGACCGTCGCGGAGAACGCGACCCTCGCGCTGTTCATCATGGACGCGGATCAGCGCTGCTCGTACATGAACCCGGCTGCCGAGCGGCTCACCGGCTACCAGCTCGGCGAACTGCAGGGGCAGGCGCTCCATTACTACGTGCACCACACGCATCCCGACGGGCGGCCGTATCCGCTCGAGGAATGCCCGATCGATCGCGCGTTGCCGCAGAACATGCGCGAACAGGGAGAAGAGGTGTTCGTCCACAAGGACGGCCACTTCTATCCGGTCGCGTTCACAGCCAGCCCGATTCGTCAGGACGGCCGCATCGTCGGCACGATCATCGAGGCGCGCGACATCACCGAAGACCGCCGCCGCGACGCAGAACGCCAGCAGCTCATCGCCGACCTGCAGCAGGAGCGCGGCCGCCTCGCGCAGGTGTTCCAGCTCGCCCCCGCGTTCATCGCCACGCTGCGCGGACCGGAGCACGTCTTCGAGATCGCGAATGAAAGCTACATCCGTCTGATCGGCGGACGCGACGTCATCGGCAAGCGTGTCGCCGATGCATTGCCGGAGGTCGTGGAGCAGGGATTCATCGGCATGCTCGACCGCGTGCGCGAAACAGGCGAGCCGTTCATCGGGACGGAAGTGCCGGTGACGCTGCGCAACAACGAAGGAACGGACGAGGTGCACTATGTGAACTTCGTCTATCAGCCGATGCAGGACCGCGACGGCGGCATCGGCGGCATCTTCGTGCATGGCGTCGATGTCACCGATCAGGTCTGCAGCCGTCGCGAAGTCGAAGAGCTCAAGGCGCGGCTCGACCTCGCGCTCGACGCGGCTCGCATCGGCACGTGGGATTTCAATCTCGTGAGCGGTGAGCTGCTGTGGGACGCGCGCATCCGCGAGATCTTCGGCCTCGCTCCCGACGCGCCCGTCGACTACGACTTCTTCCTAGGACGCCTGCATCCTGCCGATCGCGATCGCGCGAACGGCGCGGTGCAGGATGCGCTGACGGGAGCGAACGACGGCTACTTCGAACTCGAGTACCGGGTCGTGCTCGACGACGAGCGCTGCCGCTGGGTTCGTGCGTCGGGGCAGGCGTTCTTCGAAAACGCGAAAGCGGTGCGCTTCACCGGTACCGCCATCGACGTCACCGCGCGCGTCGAGGCACAGGGCGAACGCGAGCGGCTGCTGCGCGAAACCGAAATCCAGAAGGCGCGACTGCAGCAGGTGTTCACCGAGGCGCCGGCTGTGATCGCGATGTACTCGGGTGAGCAGCACATCATCACGCTCACCAATCCGATGTGGCAAAAGGTCCTCGGCCGCCGCGACGTCATCGGCAAACCGCTCGCGAGCGTCTTTCCGGAGCTCGCCGGGAGTGGCCTGTTCGAGCTCCTCGACAACGTTCGCGCAAGCGGTCAGCCGTACGTCGGCAACGAGACCGAGCTGCGCTTCGATCGTCGCGGTGACGGCACGATCGAAACGTCGTGGTGGAACTTCGTGTGGCAGCCGCTGCAGGACGACGAAGGCCATACGACCGACATCTTCGTGCACGCCGTCGAAGTGACCGATCAGGTTCGGTCGCGCCATGCAGTCGAAGAGAAAGCGGACGAGCTCGCGCGCCTCGCGCGTGCACTCGAGACGAGCAACCGCGAGCTCGATCAGTTCGCGTACGTCGCCAGTCACGATCTCAAAGCGCCGCTGCGCGGCATCGCGAACCTCTCGCAATGGATCGAAGAAGACGTCGGCGCGCAGAACCTCTCCGATGAAACGCGCGAGCACCTCACGCTGCTGCGTGGACGCGTGCATCGGATGGAGGCGCTGATCGACGGAATCCTGCAGTACTCGCGTGCCGGCCGCATGCGCGAGAAAGCCGAGCAGGTCGACAGCGCGAAAGTCGTGGCCGAGGTGGTCGACCTGCTTGCGCCGCCGCCGTCGGTGCGTGTGGAGATCGCTCAGGACATGCCCACGCTGTTCAGCGAAAAACTTCCGCTGCAGCAGGTTTTACAGAATCTCATCGGCAACGCCATCAAGTACACGCGGCGATCCGATGCGGTCGTGCGCATCTCGGCGACCGACGACGGTGAGATGTACGACTTCGCGGTGGAGGACAACGGTCCCGGCATTCCGCGCGAGTACCACCAGCGCATCTTCGGGCTCTTCCAGACGCTCGAAGCGCGCGACAAGATCGAGGCGACCGGCATCGGCCTGTCGATCGTGCAGAAGACCGTCGAGAGCCGGGGTGGCCGCGTCTGGATCGAGTCCGAGCCCGGCGCCGGCGCCACCTTCCATTTCACCTGGCCGAAGAATCAGAACGAGGAGCCGAGTCATTCATGACGTCTGCGAACGCCCCTGCTGAAAAAGTGCTCAACATCCTGCTCGTCGAAGACGACGACGTGGACGTGATGAACGTCCGCCGCGCGTTCGCGAAGGGGAACATCACCAATCCGCTCTACGTCGCGGGCAACGGACTGGACGCGCTCGAGATGCTGCGCGGCGAGGGGATGCCGAAGTCGCGGCGCCTCGTGCTGCTCGATCTCAACATGCCGCGGATGAACGGCATCGAGTTCCTTCGCGAACTGCGCACCGATCCGATCCTCGGCGCCACGCCGGTGGTCGTGCTCACCACGTCCGACGCGGAGCGCGACAAAGTGGAGGCGTACAACCTCCACGTCGCCGGCTATCTCCTCAAGCCGGTCACGTTCGCGAGCTTCTGCGAGACCATGGCCTCGCTCAACAAATACTGGACGCTCGTGGAGCTGCCCTGAAGACGCTGGATCTGCGGCGCGGGACAGCCCCTCATCCGCCCTTCGGGCACCTTCTCCCCGCCACGCGGGGAGAAGGGCAAACCATTCATTGCCCCTCGCCCCGCCTGCGGGGAGAGGGTGGCGCGAAGCGCCGGGTGAGGGGCCGCGCAACCACCCGCACAACCACCACCCCCAAACGGGATCGCCGTTTGCGTGACCGGCACCGATGATCTCGCCATACTTTTCCCCACCGCTGCTGCGGCTCCACGATGAGATGCGGCAGATCGCTGCTGCCGTCGCCGCACCGCGTGCGGCGGAGGTCGACGAAAAGCGGATGTGGCCGGCGCACACATTCGAGGCGCTCGCCTCGGCAGGCCTGCTCGGTCTTCACGTACCGGAGGAACTCGGCGGCCACGGGCAGGGACTGCTTGCGCTCGCGTCGCTCACGGAAATCCTCGCGCAATCGTGCTCGAGCTCCTCGATCTGCTACGGCATGCATTGCGTCGGCACGGCAGTCATCGCCGCGAAGCCGAGCGACTACCATCGCGAGCGCTATCTCGCACCGATCGCGGCGGGCAAACACGTCACCACGCTCTCGCTCAGCGAGCCGGGAACAGGCGTCCATTTCTATCTGCCGACCACGCAGCTGATCGGAGACGGCGACGAATACGTGTTGCGCGGTCTGAAGCACTTCGTCACCAACGGCGGCCACGTCAACTCCTACGTCGTCTCCACCGTTGCCAGCGACGCCTCGCACGGCGAGTTCACCTGCATCCTCGTCGATGAGAACACTCCCGGCATGCACTGGTCGGGGGAGTGGGACGGCTTCGGCATGCGCGGCAACTCGTCCATCGTGATGAATCTCGATGACGCGCGCGTGCCGCAGCGCAACCTGCTCGGCGAAGAAGGCGATCAGATCTGGTACGTCTTCGAAGTCGTCGCGCCGTACTTTCTCATCGCCATGGCCGGCACGTACCTCGGCATTGCGCAGGCGGCGCTCGACTACACCGTCAACCATCTCCGGACGCGCGTCTACACGACTGGAAGCGAGCCGCCCGCGAATGCCGACGTGCTGCAGCATCGCGTCGGCGCGTTGTGGAGCCGCCTCGAGGCCACGCGGCAGTTCCTCTACTCGGCCGCATTCGCCGGCGACAGCGGCGACGCGGCGGCGCTGCCGGCGATCCTCAGCAGCAAGGCGCAGATCAGCGACGTCGCAGTCGAGGTGGTGAACGAATGCATGACCCTCTGCGGCGGCATCGCCTATCGCGAGAACAGCCTGCTGGCGCGCCTGCTGCGCGACGTGCGCGCGAGTCACGTGATGGCGCCGACGACGGATCTGCTCCGCCTCTGGACCGGGAGGGCGCTGCTCGGGCAGCCGCTGCTCTGACCTCATGCCCGACGTCCTCCACATCGGTCCCGATGACGAAGCGGTGCTCGCGGAACTGCGCGAGCAGGGGATCGAAGTCCGCGCGTCGAGGGATGAAGAGGCGAGTCCCGGCCGGCGCTTCGATGTCGTTGCGATCGCGCCGTATGCGACCGCGCCGCTGCAGATCGCGCGGCGCATTCGCGCCGAGTCGCCCGACATCCACATCATCTTTCTGACTGCGCCGGAAAACGACGCCGCATTGCGGCGGGAACTGATGATCGGACGCATCGGCACGCGCTGGTCGATCGCGCCGTCGGACCGGCCCGAAGTCGTCGCAGACGTCGTGCGCGACGCGATCGCGCGGACCGAGCAGCAGCGCAAGCTGCGCACGACCATCGGCCGCGTGAATCTGCAGCTCGCGCACCCCGCCGCAGCAACGCGGCGCAGCGTCATCTCCGATCACTTCCTCGCGCTCGTGCTCGATCAACTCTCGGATGCCGTGGTCGTGCTCGATCCGGCCGGCATCGTGCTCGCCTGGAACGCCGCGGCGGCGCATGCATTCGGCGAAGTGCGCCGCGGCGCGCGCTTCGGCGAAACGCTTCCTCCTGCGGCGCGCGACGCGATTCAGACCGCGTGCGATGCGCCGGAAGGTCGCGGCGAATCGGTGCTGCTGTCGCCGCGCGCCGAGGCGCAGTATGGGTTGCGGGCGACGGCGTTGCGCGCGGCGAGCGGGGAGGTCACCGGCATCGCACTCGTGGCGCGCGACATCACTGCCGCGCGCATTCAGGAGAAGCAGCGGCAGCTCGTCTCGAACGCGGTGCAGGTCCTCGGCGCGACGCTCGATCTGCGCGACGCATTGCAGCGCCTCGCTGACGTGCTGGTCGAAGAGTTCGTCGAAATCGTGGCGGTCGACGTCGCGAATGGCGACGAAGTGACGCGCTATGCGACCGCCGCGCGGCGCGAGCGCGACCGCGCGCTGATGGCATCTACGCGCGGCGGCAATCTGGCGCGCAACCTCCGGCATCCTTCGCTCGCGGCGATCTCCCGCGGCGAGACCGTCGTGCACAACGACATCGATGACGCCGTGCTGCAGGCCGCCGCTTCGAGCGAAGAGCACCTGCGCGTGCTGCGCGAACTGCAGCCGCGCGCGTTCATGGTCTGTCCGTTGCGCGGCGGCAAAGAGACCGTCGGCGCACTGATCGTCGCGCGAACGACCGGCGGACCGTTCTCGCGCAGTGAAGTCTCGCTCGTCAACGAGATCGCGCGGCAGGCATCGACCGCGATGCACAGCATCTGGTCGTATCACGCGGCAGCGGAGGCGAGCCGCCTCAAAGACGAGTTCCTCGCCACGCTCTCGCACGAGTTGCGCACGCCGATGACCTCGATCCTCGGATGGGCGCAGATCCTCCAGCTCGCTGATACGCCGCCCGAGATGACGCAGGAGGGACTCGGCTCGATCGAGCGGAGCGCGCGCGCACAGGCGCAGCTCATCGACGACCTGCTCGACCTCTCGCGCATGCAGATGGGCAAAGTGCAGCTGCAGTTGCGTTCCTGCTCGCTCAGCGGCGTCGTGCGCGCGGCGGTGGAAACGGTCCGCCCCGCGGCGCAGGCGCGCGGCATCGAGCTGGTGTTCGATGCGCCGGAAGAGGTGATGGTGAGCGGTGATCCCGACCGGCTGCAGCAGGTGATCTGGAATCTTCTCAGCAACGCCGTGAAGTTCTCGGAAGCGGGGTGCGACGTGCGCGTGTCGGTCGTGAACGACGGCGGCGCTGCGCGCGTGCAGGTCGCGGATCGCGGCCGCGGCATTGCGCCCGAATTCCTGCCGTATGTGTTCGATCGCTTCCGCCAGGCCGACGCCGCGACCACGCGCCGCTTCGGCGGCCTCGGCCTCGGACTCGCGATCGTCAAGCAGCTCGTCGAGCTGCACGGCGGCACGGTCGAAGCGGCGAGTGCCGGACTCGGAACGGGCGCGACGTTCACCGTCTCTCTGCCGCGCGCCCCCCGCACCAGTGCAGCTTCAACGCAGCCGAATGCGGATGAAGAGCCCGCGCGGCTGCCCGATCTGAGCGAAGTGTGCCTGCTGGTCGTCGAGGACGATCCCGCGTCGAGCCGCATGTTGTGCGCGATGCTCGAACGCGCGGGGGCAGCGGTGCGGACGGTGGATTCGGTCGCGGCCGCGCTCGAATCGCTGCGGGAGCGAATCCCCGATCTGCTCGTGAGCGACGTCGCCATGCCCGATGAAGACGGACTCGCGCTCATTCATGCAGTTCGCAATCGCCTGCGCATCCCGGCCGAACGGCTGCCGGCCATCGCGCTGACCGCGTTCAATGACGTGAGCCTTCGCGTGGCCGTCCTCGGCGCCGGCTTTCAGCGCTTCATGACCAAGCCCGTCGACGCGCAGGCGCTGGTCAGCATCGTGGCGAAGCTCGCGTATCGCGGGAAGCAATCCAACAAGTGACGCCGCCGCTCGCGGCACGATGCGGCCGCTCGCATGTGCGGATGGGCGCGGCTGGAATCTCCCCACGTCTCGTCCCGTTCCGACACGCGGTCCCAAACAGTTACGAAGGAGATCTCGTGAAGAAAACCATTTCGACCACTATTGCGCTGGCGCTGGTCGCGTCGATCGGCATGGCGCAGGACAAGCCGGCCACGACCGCCCCGGCCACGGCCGCTCCCGCTACTGCCGCCGCAACCGCAGCGCAGGGCGATCCGGTCGTCATCGCCGCGGGCGATGTTTCGATCCGCAAGTCGGAGTTCGAAGCCGCGCTGCAGACGCTGCCGGCCGAATATCAGCAGTACGCCTCCGGTCCCGGCAAGCGCCAGTTCGCCGAGGACTATCTGCGCATGAAGATGCTTGCGTCGCAGGGCCTCAAGAACGGCCTCGACAAAGATCCGGAAGTCGTCAGCCAGCTCGCGCTGATGAAGGAAAACCTCATCGCGCAGGCGCAGCTGCAGCGCGTCGAGAAGGGGATCACGATCTCCGACGCCGACCTGCGCAAGCAGTACGACGCGAAGAAAGATCAGTACGAGCAGGTCAAGGCGCGCCACATCCTCATCGCGTTCAAAGGCAGCCAGGCTGCGCAGCCCGGCAAGCCGGAGCTGACCGAAGAGCAGGCGAAGGCGAAGGCTGAAGACATCCGCAAGCAGATCGTCGGCGGCGCTTCGTTCGACGAGCTCGCGAAGAAGGAATCGGATGACACCGGCTCCGGCGCGCGCGGCGGCGACCTCGGCGAATTCGGCCGCGGCCAGATGGTCCCCGAGTTCGAGAAGGCCGCGTTCGATGCGAAGCCGGGCGACGTCACCCCGGTCGTGCGCACGCAGTTCGGCTACCACATCATCAAAGTCGACGAGCACGGCTACACGCCGTTCGACCAGGTCAAGCCGACTCTCGAGCGCACCGAGCGCCAGAGCCGCCTGCAGGCCGCTCTCGACCAGATGAAGAACGGTGCGAAGACGACCTTCAACGACACCTACTTCGGTCCGGCCACGGCCCCCGCTCCGGGTGCCGCGCCGGAAGGCACGCACCAGTAATCACGCAACGCAGCAATGCGAAAAGGGCGGGCTTTGGCCCGCCCTTTTTCTTTGCTATCGTGCGCCGCACACATGGAGATTCCGTCGAAGGTTTCGATCTTCAACCGCACGCTCGAGATCAAAGGCAAAGCGGGAACCCTCATCGCCATCGACGAGCAGGGCTTCTATCACATCGTGCTCGAAGTGCAGGCGCGCAATCACACCGTGCTCTTCCCGATCGCGGAGACGGTGCTGATCTTCAACGACGCCGTGCCGACGATCTCGGCGGATTTTGAAGTCGAGCGGTGATCCGCGCCGCACGGAGAGCGCGGAATCTCACGCGCGCCTGTCGGAAGGGGATCCCTCGACTTCGGTCGGGATGACACCTCCCGCGTGTCATCCTGAGCCGCGAAGACGGCGAAGGACCCCCTGCGGATGCACGCGTCGCGCGCTGGATGAAGGGGATCCTTCGACCGTCCTGCGGCGCTGTCGCGCCTCCGGCGGCTCAGGATGACAGGTGGCGCGCACGTGTCATCCTGAGGCGCGAAGACGGCGAAGGTCCTTCTCTCCGCCACCGGCCGCACTTCGTCACACCATTCGCCGAGTTCGTCCCAAAGCAGCTCATGCGGCCGCCCGTTCTGCTTCAATGCGCGCCGATCTCAATGACCCGTACTCGCTCGCACTTCCTGCTTCAACTCACGACCGTCCTCACGCTGCTCGGCGTCTTCCTCGCCACGATGTCCGCGCGCGATGCATTCGCGGGCGGCTTCTGGCCGAAGACGTTCCTCCTCGTGCGGATGCTCGTGCTGGTCCTGCTCTGCACCTGGTTCCTGCGGCGGAGCGGCGAGCGGTGGGCGGAGGTCGGGCTGCGCAAACCACGCCGCTGGTGGCCGATTCCGCTGCTGGTCATCGGCGGCTTCGTGCTCCTCGTCGTGTTGAGCAGCATCATCCGCTCGATGCTTCTGCCGGCGCTCGGCATCCCGCCTCCGCGGCTCGCGTCCGCACTGGTGACGCCGGGGAATCTCGCGGAATATCTCTACTCCGCGATTCTCGTAGCGTGGGGCTCCGCGGCGTTCGGAGAGGAGATGGTCGTGCGCGGATTCATCCTCGACCGGATGATGAAACTCTTCGGCTCCTCGCGCAATCCGGCCGCCTTGGCCGCCGTCGTTCTGCAGGCCGCGCTCTTCGGCGCGTTTCACTTCTACCAGGGGATGGCCGGTGTGCTCATCACCGGCATGGTCGGCCTGGTCATCGGTCTGGTGTGGTTCCTCGGCGGACGCAATCTCTGGGCGTGCATCCTGTTGCACGGGCTCGTCGACTTCATCACCAACACCGAAGCATTCACCGCGACGCGGTGAGCGTCACTCGATCTTCTTGCCGAACAGATACGCCACGCCCACGCCGATCAGATACAGAAGGATCATCGGCACGGCGAGCGCGGACTGCGTGACCATGTCCGGCGTCGGCGTCACCACTGCGGCAATCACGAACGACAACACCACCGCGTACTTGAACTTCTGCATCAGGAAGGCGGGGGTGACGATGCCGAGGCGGGCGAGGAAGAAGATGAGGAGCGGGGTTTCGAAGACGAGGCCGGTGGCGAGAATGATCGTGCTGGCGAACGAAAAGTAATCGTCCACCGTCACCATCTGCTTGAACTGACGCCCCGTTTCGACGAAGAAACTGCACGTCGCCGGCAGCAGAAAGCGATAGCCGAAATAGCCGCCTAACGTGAAGAACAGCGTGCCGAACACGATGAACGGCGCGGCCAGGCGGCGCTCCCGTTTGTAGAGTCCGGGTGCGATGAACAGCCACAGCTGCAGCAGCACCACTGGTGAGGCGACGAAGAGCCCCGCGAAAAAGGCCACCTTCATGTAGAGGAAGAACGGCGCGGTCAGGCGCGTGTAGGCGAGCTTGTCTCCCGGCGGGAGAAACTTCGTCAGCGGCGCCTGCAGCAGTCCGAAGATGCGCTCGGCGAAAGCCCAGCAGGCGAAAAAGCCCACCGCCACCGCGAGGAACGAAACGATCAGCCGCTTGCGCAGTTCCTCGAGGTGATCGAGGAAGGTCATCTTCTGAAGATCGTCCTCGTGCGCCGCGCCGCTGGCGTCGACCGAATCGGCGGCCATCGTTTACTCGGCCCGCGCCGGTTCGTCACCCGGCTTGACGGCAGCAACTGTTTCAGGATTCGTCGCTTCCGTCGCCGCGGAAGCAAACTGCAATGGCTCGGTCCTTGATACAGCCTCGGGCGGCGTGAACATCGATTCCAGCGTCGGCGGTGCAGTCTTCTTCAGCTCCTCGAGCCGCACCTCGCGCTCGATCGTGCTCTTCAGATCATCCGTCGCCTTGCGGAACTCGCCCATCGCCTTCCCCAGCGTGCGCCCGATCTCCGGAAGCCTGCGCGGCCCGAACACGATCAGGATGACGACGAAGATCAGCAGGAGCTCAGGGACTCCGAGGGAACCGAACATTTGTGTGAGGACCTCGACCGGACGTGACAGGCTCGTGAACGCCGCTCAGGAGTTGAATACTCCTTCCTATAATGGCGTTACGAACCACCGACAGTGTAACGCGAGCTCCCGCGGAAAAGAGCGCGAAAGACTATGGCCAAATTGAGAAAAACGGAAAAGTGGACCTTCTCGCTGACGTTGGTTGTCGCGATCTCCGCGGCGACGCTCTTCGGCGGGTTCTACGGCAATCGCCTCTTCGGTGCGCCGATGCAGAACGGCGATCTGCAGAAGCGGATGCGCGAGTACACCGACCTGCTGAACGCCGTCACCGCGAACTCCGCGGAAGACATCGGTTCGGACAAGTTCGTCTACGCGTCGGTCGACGGCATGCTGCGGACGCTCGATCCGCACACGTCCTTCTTCGAGCCGAAAGAGTATTCGGACCTCCAGGATCGCCAGAAGGGCACGTTCTACGGCCTCGGCATCCTCGTGACCAAGCGCAACGATCAGGTCACCGTCATCACGCCGCTCGAAGGCACGCCGGCCTCGCGCCTCGGCATTCGCGCCGGTGACGTGATCAGCGAAGTCGAAGGCGTCGCCACCGACGAGCTTCCGCTCGACGAAGTCGTGCAGCGCCTCAAAGGACCGAAAGACACGACCGTGCACATCAAGATCAAGCGCATCGGCATCAAAGAGCCGATTCCGCTTGCGATCGTGCGCGCCGCGATCCCCACCAACTCCATCTCCAACACGCTGATGATCCGTCCCGGCGTCGGATACATCCGCATCAAAGACTTCACCTCGACCACCGTGCGCGAGCTCGATGACTCGATCGCAAAACTCGAAGCGCAGGGGATGGACAAACTCATCCTCGATCTGCGCGGCAATCCGGGCGGTCTGCTCGACGCAGCAGTCGGCGTGTCCGACCACTTCCTCGAGAAGGGGCAGATGATCGTCTACACCAAGGGCCGCACGCCGGACTCGGCGCAGGAGTTCCTCGCGCCGGGCAAGCACGCGCAATACGACCATCCGCTGGTCGTGCTCGTGAATCGCGGCAGCGCGTCGGCCTCGGAGATCGTTGCAGGTGCGATTCAGGATCACGATCGCGGCCTCGTCATCGGTGAAACGAGCTGGGGCAAAGGCCTCGTGCAGAGCGTCTACACGCTGCAGTACGGCGCCGGCCTCGCGCTCACGACCTCGAAGTACTACACGCCTGCAGGGCGCAACATCCAGCGCGACTACACCTCCGTCTACGACTACTACATGGCCGACGAAGCGGAGAACGGTCCGGAAGTTCCGCTCGCACAGCGCGAGCAGTTCAAGACCGACACCGGCCGCGTCGTCTACGGCGGCGGCGGCATCACGCCGGATGTGATGGTCAAGCAGCCGCAGGTCTCGCGCACGACGCAGCTGCTCGAAGTGCGCAGCGCGATCTTCAACTACGCAGTCGAATACGCGGCCAAACATCCCGACATGACGAAGGACGTCGTGGTCACGCAGCAGATGATCGATGAGCTCGTGCGTTCCGCCGCGGCGGCCGACGTCGCGACGGAAGACGAGATTCGCGCGGCATTGCAGAAGCCGGAAGATCGCAAGCTGATCGAGCGCTCGCTCAAGGCCGAACTGGTCGCGGCGAAGTTCGGCTACGACGCCTCGTACCCGTATCGCCTGCAGGGCGACGCGCAGGTCGAGCGCGCACTCGAACTCTTCCCCGAAGCGCAGAAGCTCGCGACCATGGCCGCGAACGTCCGCGGCGGCGGCGAAGTGCGCGAGAACGACTCGAGCACCCGCGCAGCACAGGCACATCCGAAGGGCGACTGATTTTCAATTCACGTTGAGTGAAAAACGGCGGGCCTCGGCCCGCCGTTTTTTCTTGGTGTCGAGAGATCCCCGTCATCAAGCCCTGTACATTCCGTCATGAATTCTGCGTCTTTCCCTCCGAGAAACCCGAGGAACTCCGAGGAACTCCGAGGAACTTTTTTTTGTGTTAACGTTCCGCCCGTTTTTTGGGAAGGGAATCCGGAATCGCAATGCCAGAGCTGGGAAAAAAGTACACCTGCTATAGCTGCCACACGAAGTTCTACGACCTCGGCAAACCCGTTCCTCTTTGTCCGAAATGCGGAGCGGATCAGCGCGACGCCGATGAGGCGCCGGTCTACACCGCGCCGCGCAGCCGTCGCGTGGTCGAAGAGCCGGTCGAGGATGACGACTTCACGCCGGCACCGGCGGCCGATGCCGCCGAGGGCGATGAAGAAGAAGGCTTCGACACGCCTGCTGACGATCGCGAAGAAGAACCGGAAGAAGAAGAAGAGTACTGATCATGCGCAACCTCGGATTACTCGGCTGCGTCGGCGCGCTGATTCTCGCCGTCATCATCTTCGGCGGCTACTTCGTGAGCGTCCGCAACAATCTCGTCGGACTCGACGAACAGGTGAATCAACAGTGGGCGCAGGTCGAGAGCCAGTATCAACGCCGCTTCGATCTCATCCCGAATCTCGTGCGCACCGTTCAGGGCGCGGCGAACTTCGAAAAGTCGACGCTCGAAGCGGTGGTCAATGCGCGTGCGCGCGTCGGCCAGGTCGCCGCACCGGCCGGACCTCCCGGTGCCGCGGGCGCGCTCACGACCGATCCGAACGCGATGCAGCAGTTCGCCGATGCGCAGCAGAACCTGAGCGGCGCGCTGTCGCGCCTCCTCGTCGTGGTCGAGCGCTATCCCGAACTGAAGTCGAATCAGAACTTCCTCGAACTGCAGTCGCAGCTCGAAGGAACGGAGAATCGCATCGCGGTCGCGCGCAACGACTACAACACGTCCGCGCAGAGCTACAACACCGCGATCCGCCGCTTTCCCGCGAGCATGGTCGCGAGCATGGGCGGCTTCAAGCAGAAGGCGTACTTCCGCGGCGCGGCCGGCAGCAGCCAGGCGCCGAACGTGAACTTCGACTTCGGCAACACCGCGACCGCCACCCATTGACGCGCACAGGAAGAAGGATGAAGGCAGAGGGATGACCGCACTCGCGAAGCGCATCCTTTCTCTTTCATCCTTCGTTTTTTTTCTCGCGCTTCTTCTCGCGGCTGCTCCGTCGCTGCACGCGCTCGACGTTCCTCTCGCGCCGACGCAGTGGTTGACCGATCGTGCGGGTCTCCTGGGGCCGACGGAGGCGGATCTGCTGAACCGCAAACTCGCGGACTTTGAGCAATCCACCGGCGCGCAGTTCATCATCTACACCTTTCCCTCGCTGCAAGGCGACGCGCTCGAGGAGTTCACCGTGCGTTGCTCCCGCAGGTGGGCAGTCGGGCAGAAAAAGTACAACAACGGCCTGATCCTGTTCGTCTTCGCGCAGGATCGGAAGGCACGCGTCGAAGTCGGCTACGGACTGGAAGGCACGATCACCGACGCGTTCTCGTCGCGTGTCATTCGCGAGCAGCTCGCGCCGCCATTTCAGCAGCAGCAATATGGCGCCGGACTCAACGCGGCAGCGGATGCGCTCATGGCGCAGATCCGCAAAGGGGAGGCGCCTGTCGAGCCGATGCAGCGTCGCGGCAGCGGCGCACGACAGCGCGGCGGTGACATCGGCTTTCTTCCCATTCTCTTCATTCTCTTCATCGTCTTCTTCTTCATCGTGCCGATGCTCACGCGGCCGCGCTACGGACGCCGCAGCGGTTGCGGCGGCTGCTTCTTTCCGTTCATCTTCCCTGGTGGCGGCAGCGGCATCACGTTCGGCGGCGGTGGTTTCGGCGGTGGCGGA
>JALYOB010000675.1 GCA_030857085.1 Acidobacteriota bacterium
CGCCGAGTCGGCCGAGCTGACGATCGCGCCGGCTGGCAAGCCGGCAGCGACCGCGCAGCCGGTCATCGGTGAAGTGACGTTGGTCGAGCAGTAAGCCATTCGAGTGCGGCGGCGCATCGCGCCGCCCCACTCCGCGTTCAACTCCGTCTGCGCGAGCGCGGCTTGCGCGGACGCGCCGGGGGAACGCTGCCGCCGATTGCCTCGGCCTCGTTCGCCACCTTGGAGACCACCTTGTCTTTCACTCCGCGCTGCACGAGGTCGGCCGCGAGCTGCGTCATCTCGTCGCGCGCACGTTGTTCGTCGCCCATCCGGAGATAAAGATCCTTGCGCGTGCGCGCCGCGCGCTCGATGTGGAGATTCACCGCATCGGAGGAACTGTCGCGGAACGACTCGAGCGCCACTTCGGTGAGCACGAGCGCGCGTTCCACGTCGCCCTCGGTCTTCCGGCGCACCGTCGCCGGCGGCGCGGCGTCGCTGTACGCGGCATCGGCGTCGTACTGCACGTCATGGAAGGGCATGCCGACGCCGCGCGCGATGCGGCCGGCGATCTTCGCGGCCGCGAACGTGCCGTTCTGTTCGTCGATCGCGTTCATCAGCGTGTCCATCCCTTTCGAAAGCGAATCCGCGTGGGAGCCGCCGAGGTAGAGGGCGGCGCCGGATTCGTACGAGAAGAAGTCCTGCGCGAGACGATCCGCCTGCTCGCTCTTGGGATGACCGATGCGAATGCGCTCGACGTTCGACGGCACGAGCGCATTCCCCGGACCGTGATAGACCGCGCGAATGTAGTACTGCCCCGGTTCGTCGAAATAGAAGCCATAGCGTCCATAGCTGACGAACACGGAGCGTGAATGACGATCGCTTCCGTCCGCGGCTCCAGCAGGAGAAAGGATGACGCTCCGTTCGTTCGCGAGTTTGCAGGAGACCGGCATGTACTCGACGATGCGGCCGTCCGGACGGCGCACGTAAATGGTGACGCTGCCGAACTCCGGATGCAGCGTGGAGCTGACGCTGATCGGAATGCGTGTGGTGTTGCGCACGCGCAGCTCGATCGACACCGGCTCGAGGAATTCAAAGTACGGCTGCGAGCGCACGATGAACTCGAGCGGCACTTCGCCCGAGACGCTGACCATCGCGCCGGGCGGCATGCGCAGATGTTCCGCGCCCGGAGGCGATTCGGCATGGCCGCCCGAGGACCAGGGATCGCCGCCCATGATTACCGAGGGACGATTTCCGTGGCGGATGTGCAACAGCTCTTCGTCGTCGAAGCGGAAGCGGAAGTTCTTCCAGAACTCTCCTTCACCGTGCTGCTGGTCGTACTTCCAGTCGTAGTTCATCCACGACAGCGCGCTCGCGCGATTCTTGTCCCACGAGTGCAGCAGATTGAATGCGTGCCCCGCCTCGTGCGTGAACGTGTAGAGGAATTTGCGCGCGGCCTCGAACTGCTCCGGCGTCTTCGGATTCGCGACGAGGCTGTCGAACCATTCGTGCCTGCGAAAGACCGCGAAGCCCTGGCGCTCCGGCGCCTTTCCCGGACCGCCGGCCGCTGCCGCGTAATCGAACATGATGCCGCCGACCAGATCGTCCTCGTACGTGCCGGCGAGGAGACCCCACATTTCCCACTTCGGCCACGTGCCCTGGTACTCGGTGAAGTTGCGCTCCATCGCGTTGTGGAGCTCCGCGTCGGTCCACGCCTGAAAGCCATCCGCGGTGTCGTCGATGATCGAACGCTTGTCGGTGCGCAGCAGCATCTCGACGCCTGCTTCCGCGTACGTGCGATCGACGGTGAGCGTGCGATCGGGAAGGCTCGGCGGCCGTTGTTTGAGCATGTGCGTCCCGTACGTGGGCAACGTCGGCTCGACGTTCACGGACTGGCAGACGTCGACCTCGAGCCGCATCGCACGAAAGAAGATTCCCGAGGGCGGACAGGCGAACGTGAGCGGCGGCGACGATTGCCGCAGCAGCGTCACTTCCGCGGCCGCGCCGGCGGGTTGCAGCGGAATGCGAATTCTGGCGGCCGTCTTCGGATGCACCGCGTTCCAGAAGCGGATCGCGCCGGTGATCACGATCGCGTCCGACGTCATCTGCACGGCGGGCACTTCGAGAATCCATGACTCCTGATAGACCTCCGCCTGTTTCGGCGGCCTGCCGGGGATGTTGATCTTGTCGACGCGGAAGATGTCGCCGCTGACGCGATTCAGCACGACGCCGTTGATGATGCGCGGGTCGACGTCGATGCGCAGGTCGAGTCGCTGCGCGGCGCCTGCAGGAGCGGTGAGAAAGCCGCGATACGAGCCGCTGATGGGTGGACTTACGCCGGTCGGTTTTGCTGGATCCATGGACCCTCCTCGAGGAAGGAGGGGCGGAATGGCGGCGAAGTCCTACCCGTATCCGAAGCGTTGATGGCGAGTGATCACCACGATGTCACCGCTGGTGATGGAGATGCCGAGGTAGGTGTCGCGCGCGAGCTCGACCTCGATTTGCCGTGCGAGGCCGCGCGTAGGAACGGCGATCTCGACCGACGCGGCGCTGTCGGGAAGCGCGAATTTCGTATGCGCCGCGAGGCCGAGAACGCGTTTCGTCGTCACTCCGGAACGATGAAAACGTTCTTCGCCGCCGATGCGCACCAGCACTTCGTCGTTCTCGAAGCCATCCTGAAAGTCGATGCCGAGGGTTGCCACCGCGCCGAGGATACGCGTTTCGAGGAAGACGGGGGCCTCCGGCGGCCGGGGGCACGGCCCCCGGACCCCGTCTGCAGGCCAAGCCTCCGCGACACAGCGTGTTGTATTCGCACGAGTGT
>JALYOB010000676.1 GCA_030857085.1 Acidobacteriota bacterium
AAACAGGGCTGGGGAGCAATGGAGCGGCGCGGGTTTGGAAAGGCACCGTCGTCATGAAGCGATTTCTGCTCGTTCTCGCTGCGCTCGAGTTCCTCGGGTTCCTCGGTTCCTCGGAGTTCCTCGGGGAGCACTGGCCGCGGAACTCCAGGGAACTCCGAGGAACCCGAGGAACTGCGGTCTAGTGTCGTCCTTCGGTTGCGCCGCCGATGTGATCTTCTTCGGCGCGTCCGATGTTCTGTCCGAATTCAGCGCTGGTCTCGGGGTGTTTGTCGCGGCCCTTCTGTTCCTCGGTCTGGCGATTGATCTCGCCTGCATCCGTCGGTTCGGTTCGCTGACTCACCCGGTCGCGTTCGCGATTTTCCATGGCTTACCTCCGCACCGGAACAGTGCAACGGAAGTGCCCCGTGGCCTCAGCGCATCTCGAACGTCACGGTTACGCTGAAGTTGCGTTCCTGCGTTCCCGACTCGACCGGCACATCGCCCGCAACCGCACTGACGCGCGCTTCCATTGCCATCGCCCGCGGCATCGGATACGGAGGCTGCGGCGTCGCGCCCCCTTCGTTGATCATGATCGCGCGGCCGAGGGTGCGGCCGGCGGCGGTGGCGAGAAGAGTGGCTTTGGCGCGGGCGTCTTCGAACGCCGAACGCAAACCGGCATCGCGGCCGCGAGCGGGATCGGCGACTTCGAAGTTGATTCCGGAGGACGTGTTCACGCCTGCATTGACCGCGATGCCGAGGAGACGGCCGGCGTCGGCGATCTTGGTGCTGCGCACGGTGATGTTGTTCGACACCGTGTAGCCGGTGATGCGCGGCGTACGCCCTTCCTGATAATCCTGCTGCGGATAGAGCGAGAAGTTCGAGGTCTGAATGTCCTCGGCCGCAGCGCCTGCGGCTTTCAGTGCCGCGATGACGTTGCTCGTGCGGCGATTGTTCTGCGCGACCGCTTCATCGACGGTCGTCGCGACTGTTTGTACGCCGACCATGAACGTGAAACGATCGGGAACGACGCTCGCGCGGCCGGTGCCATTGACGGTGATCGTTTCGGGCATCACCGGCATCACGTCGCGTGTGATCGCGGGCTGCGCAAAGACCGCGGTTGCGGCACATGCCGCGAGGAGTGTGGAGAGAAATCTTTTCATGCAACCTCCTGGTTTGCTGCTGCGTTTGACGAGACGCATCTCGAAAAGGTAACCAAGCAGACGAATGGCTGATCCGAATGACCGAGTGCCCGGCCAGGCGCAGGGGCGCTACTACGTCGATACGCAGTGTATCGATTGTGATCTCTGCCGCGAGACCTCGCCGGCAAACTTCACCCGCAACGACGACGAGTGTTTCTCCTACGTCTTCAAACAACCGGAGACGCCAGAGGAAGAGACGCTGTGCAAAGACGCGCTGGATAATTGCCCGGTGGAGGCGATTGGGAATGATGGGTGAGTAGCGCGTGGCGTGTGGCGCGTTGCCAGGGCCGTTTCGCCTGGACGCCATGGGCCGGTGAACTCGTGGAGAGCTCGCGCAACCTGTCGCCCGGGCGACACCGCCCTGGCAACTCGCTACACGCCACTCGCCACCGCCTTCAATGCAGTTTCTTATCCACCGACACCTGCTCATGCCAGTCGTCGGCGAGCAGCACTTCGATCAGCTCCTGCAGCTCTTCCATGTGGAAGGGCTTGGTGAGCGCGGCGGTCATGTTGTTGCCTTTGGTGATGGTGAGGATTTCGCCTTTGCCGGAGGCGACGACGACGGGGGTCTGCTTCCCTTCGCGCGCATACCAGTCGATCCATTCCTCGCCGCTCATGCCGGGAAGGTTCAGATCGAGCAGGATGAGGCGGGTGTCGGGGTTGGCTTTCAGTAGATTCATCCCCTCGACGGCGCCGGTCGCGGAGAGCACTTCGTAGCCGCGCTTCTGCAGATACGTCTTGTAGAGCGCGAGCACTTCGGGATCATCCTCGATTGCGAGGATCTTGTTGTTCGGCTTGTTCGAACGCGTCTCCAACATCGTGGTCTCTCCTCAGGCTGCCCACTCTTGCGAAGTCCATGCTCACTGCTGAGCTGCGCGATAATTGCCTGATGGGTATCGCTTTCTGGCTCGTCTCCGGCGTCGCGGCCTTCTTCGTTGCGAGAATCGTTCCTTACGCCAGACGCAAAGGATGGCTCGCCGAACTTTTCGCGGCAGCCGCGGCCGCAGCTCTCCTCGGTGTAGTGGCGACGGCGATGGACTTCGGCGGCTGGAACGAGCCCGACTGGCGAGCGATGCTCTTCGTCTTCTTCGGCGCGTTCGCCGCGACCGGCGTCGTGCGCCTCGTCAGCGCGGCCGGCTGAGCGTCGCCAGCGCTTCCGCAGCCACGCCCTTCCACCTCTCCAGATCCACGCCCTTGCTGCTGGTCACCTCCGGAAGAATGCGCAGCCCTTCGCGCAGACGCTCGGCCGCCGCGCGCATTTGTCCCCTGCTGATGTGGTGCATCCCGGTCGCGAACTGGAGAAGGAAACGGACCAGCGGCAGTTCGTCGCGGACCGCTTCGAAGTAGAGCTCTTCGAAGAGATCGCTGGCCTCGAGCCAGTCCGCTGACTCGAGATGCGCGAGCGCCGCGGCGAAGCGAGGATCGTCTTCGAGCGGCGGCAACAAGCGCGGCGATTGTAAACTCCGCGCCGTGTTGCGCGGCGCGATCATCGCCCTTCTGCTTCTCGCGAACGTGATCCTCTGGGGCGGGATCATCCTCATCGGCGCGGTAGTCAAGTTCCTGACCTTCGGCGCGTTTCGCAAGCCGCTCCTGCGCGTTCTGAACTGGTGTGCCG
>JALYOB010000214.1 GCA_030857085.1 Acidobacteriota bacterium
GGAAGTGACACGGCTCGTGGACGCGGTCGCGGCGTTGTGAGGTAGCATTTCCCCGTTATGGCCAAGCAAAGGCACGAAGACACGAAAGCGAGTTCGTCGCGCAACACGATGCTCGCGCTGGCGGTCGGCGGATTGCTCGTCGCGGGGCTGGTCGGCTGGGCGCTGACCCGCACCGTCGAGCCAGCACCGGCGACCACTGTCGCGACGACGGACACGTTCCCCACTGCATCCACCACCGCGGCGACGCCACCGGCAACGCCGACGACCTCGCAGCCTGCGGTCGGCGACGGCAACGTCACCGCGACGCAGGTTCCGCCGGGCGCAACTCCCGGCGCGGTTCCGCCGGTCGTCCCGACGACCTCGCAGCCGCCGGCTGCATTACCGTCCCATGAGGAGCGCACGCACGCGCCGCGCATCGCGGTCGAAGATCTGCGCGAGAAAAAGGACGCCGGCACGGTCACGATCATCGACGTGCGCGACGCCACTTCGTACGCGGCGGGACACATCCCCGGCTCGATCAACATCCCCTTCGCGAGCGTTCAGTCGCAACTCGATCGCATCCCGAAAGGGAAGGAGATCGTCACGTACTGTACGTGACCCAACGAAGAATCGAGCGCCGGTGCGGCGCTCATCATGAAAGAGAACGGCATCAACAACGTCTCGGCTCTCTACGGCGGACTCGACTCCTGGCGCAATCTGGGACTTCCGCTGGCAAACGGAGCGCAATAAAAGTTCCTCGGAGTGGCCCCCGTGTCATTCCGAGCGAAGTCGAGGAATCCCCCTCCTCTTGCCGCGCAGTGGCCAGTCGGAAGGGGATCCCTCGACTTCGCTCGGGATGACAGCAGTGCAAGGAACTCCCCCAATTGTTCGAAATCCTCCACCACACCGCAGACATCCGTCTGCGCGTCAGCGCGCTCTCGCTCGACGAGCTGTTTCGCGACGCGATGCTCGGGATGTATGCCGTCATGCGCGGGGAGCCGGCAGGCTCGCCGCAGCGCGTGACGCGCACGATCGCCGTCGAGGAATCGGCAGACACCACGGCGCTCCTCGTCGACTTTCTCAATGAAGTTCTGCAGCGGGCGCATGTCGGCAGCGAGATGTTCGTCGACGCGCGATTCGAGCGGCTCGATCCGGAATCGCTGACCCTGACCGCGCACCTCACGGGCATCGCACCCGCATCGTTCGAGGAAGACGTGAAAGCCGTCACCTATCACGAGGCGGACGTGCGCCGCGACGAAAGCGGCTGGACGACCATGCTCGTCTTCGACATCTGATGCAGAAAAAAGACCTCGAAAAGATTCACGACCATCTCTGGGAAATCCCGAAGAGCTTCCGTCCGGACATGCTCGTGCCGGCGCGGGTCTATACGACCGAGGCGATGCTCGACGCGATTCTGCGCGACCGGTCGCTCGAACAGCTCGTGAACGTCGCTACGTTGCCGGGCATCCGCAAGTACGCGATCGCAATGCCGGACGTGCATGAAGGCTACGGCTTTCCGATCGGCGGCGTGGCCGCGGTCGACGCGCGCGACGGTGCGGTCTCGCCGGGCGGCATCGGCTACGACATCAACTGCGGCGTGCGCCTGCTGCGTTCGTCGAAGTCGTTCGACGACATTCAGCCGATGCTCGAAAAGCTCGCGCATTCGATCGCCCGCGAAGTTCCCTCTGGTGTCGGCCGCGGCGGACGCGTTCGTCTCAAAGGCGACGACTTCGATCGCGTGCTGCGCGATGGTGCACGTCGCGCGGTGGAGATGGGCTTCGGAAACGAGGACGACCTCGAGCGCATCGAGAGCGGCGGCCGTCTCGACGGCGCCGATCCGCACGACGTGTCTTCCGCCGCGCGCGAACGCGGCGCGGATCAACTCGGCACGATCGGCTCCGGCAATCACTTCGTGGAGGTCGATCGCATCTCCGAGATTTACGACGTCGAGGAAGCGAAGCGGTGGGGGCTCGAGCGCGACAGCATCGTCGTGCAGATTCACACCGGCTCGCGCGGCCTCGGGCATCAGGTGGCGACCGATTCGATTCGAACGATGACGAAGGCGATGGCAAAGTATGGCATCACCGTCGCCGATCGCGAGCTCGCATGCGCGCCGCTTTCCTCGCCCGAGGGTGCGCGCTATCTGCGCGCGATGGCCGCCGCGGCGAACTTCGCCTTCGCGAATCGCCAGGTCATCACCGCCGGCATCCGCCGCGCGTGGTCGCATGCGATGCCGGACGACGCGCTCGAGATCATCTACGACGTCGCGCACAACGTGGCGAAGGTGGAAAGGTATCCCGAGGCCGGCGAGGTGGTCGTGCATCGCAAAGGCGCGACGCGCGCATTTCCCGGACAGCCGGTGCTGATCCCCGGAAGCATGGGCACCGCGTCGTACCTGCTCGTGGGGCAGGAAGGCTCGATGCAGCAGACCTTCGGCTCGAGCTGCCACGGCGCGGGCCGCACGATGTCGCGGACGAAAGCGCGCACGGAGATCAACCACGAAGAACTCCGCTCCCGCCTCCGCAAACTCGGCATCATCGCCGAGGCCGGATCGTCAAAGGGTCTGGTCGAAGAAGCGCCCGAGGCTTACAAGGACATCGATGCGGTGGTGGATGTGGTGGCCGAGGCAGGGATCGCGAAGAAGGTCGCGCGATTCCGGCCGGTGGCGGTGATCAAAGGGTGAGTTCCTCGGAGTTCCTCGGAGTACCTCGGAGTTCCTCGGGGGAGCAAGCCGGAGGACCTGCGAGGAACGCGACGAACCCGAGGAACTCCGAGGAACTCCGAGGAACCCGAGGAACTCCGAGGTACTCCGCTCCTACCCCTAAAGCCTCGGCAACACCACCGTAAACGTCGCCCCTTTGCCGGCGCCTTCGCTCTCCGCCGTCACCGTCCCGCCGTGCATTTCGACGAGTTGTTTCACGATCGAGAGGCCGAGGCCGAGGCCGCCGTGCATGCGGGTGGTGGCGCCGCTCTGCTGGCTGAAGCGGTCGAAGACGTAGGGGAGGAACTCCGGCTGGATGCCGATGCCGCTGTCGCGCACGACCACCGTCATGTCGCGATCCGTCGCCGCGACGCGCATCTGCACTGCGCCTTCCGTGGGCGTGAACTTGATCGCGTTCGAAAGCAGATTCCAGAACACCTGATGCAGTCGTCCGCGATCGGCGATGAGGTTCATGTTCGTGCCGGAGAGCTCGGTCGACAGCTTGATCCGCTTGGCCGCCGCGCTGGCGTCGACCATCTGCGTCACCTCGCGCACCACTTCCGCCACGTCGATGCGGCTGACGTGCAGACGCAGCTTGCCGGTGATCGCGCGCGAGACGTCGATCAGATCGTCGACGATCGCCGCCTGCGCTTTCGCACTCAATTCGATCTGCTCGATCGCAGTCCGCAGCTCGGGCGTGAGCTCCATCGTCTCGAGCAACTGCGCCCATCCGAGGATCGCGGTCATCGGCGTGCGCAATTCGTGCGACACCGTGGCGAGAAACTCATCCTTCGCGCGGCCCGCTTCGCGCAGCGCGTTCTCCATCCGTTTGCGCTCAGTGATGTCATGCAGCGACACGACCGCGCCCGCAATGCGTCCCTCCTCGGCGATGGGAACGGACGAGCAGACGACCGAGATGAACTGACCGTCTTTGTGGATCCACTGATCTTCGCGCGCGATGATGGCCGTGCCGGCGAGCGTCGCGCCGAGGGCGCATTCCTCGATCGGGAACGGAGTGCCGTCGGGCCGCTTGTAGTGCACGACGTCATGCAGCATGCGGCCGCTGACTTCGCGGAACGTCCAGCCGAGGATTTTTTCCGCGGCGGCATTCATGAACGTCAGCCGTCCTTGCGGATCCATGAAGCAAATCCCCTCGGCCACATACGACGTGATGAGGCGATTCAGCTCTTCGACGCGGCGGCGTTCGGAGTCATCGATCGTGGTGCCGACGAGGCTCGCGCGGCCATCCACTTCCACATAGCGGCCGCGGGACGAGATCCAGTGCACGCTGCCGTCCGGCCAGATGGCGCGATATTCGATCGCGTAATCGCCGCGCGACTCGATTGCCTTCTGCACGATGACGCCCGTCGTTTCGCGGTCATCGGGATGCATGACGTGCCAGATCGTGTCGATCGTGACGTTTGCGTCGGGCGGGATGCCGAGGTTCGCTTTGCAGCGCTGCGTGCAATCGATGTTGCCGCTCTCGAGGTCGAGATGCCAGAAGCCGACGCGCGCGGCGTCGGCAGCCGCGCGAAGCCACGCAGGCTGCGCTGCATCGCGGCCCGCGAAGAGCGCGTCGTGTTCCGTAATGGTCATTTGGATGAATAACGCTACTGCGAATGGTAACTCAGTCGCTTCAGGGGATGCGCGACTTGTGCTCGAAAAGTCGATGACCCGCAGCAATTGCTGACTGTGGCAGCGGTACGGGATTGCCGATCTGCAGCGCCTGTACGTACGCGCGCGCACCCGCTTCCATGATCTGCGCGACGTGTAAGGCCTGCGCGAGATCGCGTCCGATGCAGACGTTGCCGTGATTGGCGAGCAGTACGGCCGTGCGGTCGCCGAGTTTGCGGACGACGTTCACGCCTAACGCGTCCGTGCCGGTGAATGCGTAGTCGGCCACCTCGATCGTGCCGCCGAGGTAGACGAGCATTTCGTCGATCACCGGGGGGAGCGGACGATGGAGGACGGAGAGCGTGGTGACGAAGGGCGCGTGCGTGTGCACGATCGCCTGCACCGCGGGACGCGAGCGATAGATGGCGAGGTGCAGCGGCAATTCGTACGACGGCTCGCGCGTCGAGTCGACGGCCTTGCCGCTTTCGAGATCGACATAGACGATTTCGTCCGCGGACATGTTGTCGTAGGAGATGCCGCTCGGAGTGATCGCGATGCGGTGGTCTTCCGTGCGACGGCTGACGTTTCCCGACGAGCCGGTGACGAGGCCCGCTGCGTTCATCTTCCTGGCGTAGGTCCAGACTTCTTCGCGCGCGTCCATGCGTACGCGAGCGTAGCATCAGCGCGGCTCGCGGCACATACGTTGCTCCGTCCGCCTCCATGCGACGCATTCTTCCCCTGCTTTTCGCCCTCCTCCTCGGCAGCGCCTGCGGCAGCGACAACGCCTCGCCCGAGACGCACGGCGCGCACAACAAGCCGAGCGACGGCGGCGCGACAAAGTCGACGGCTGCGGCTCCGGGAAATCCCGACGCCCCGCCGCAGCCGGCTGGTGCGCAGGGGACGTACGGCGAGTCGGGCGCAACGCCGGGCGGACAACAACGCGCGCCGCAGAAGTAGGACGTATGAAGAAACTGGCAATCGGATTCGTGGCTGCAATCGCGCTCGGTGCCTGTACGTCGAGCGGCTGGGAAGACTGGGGCGGATTCACGCTCGCGAGCGACGAGCTCGCGGTGCATCACCGGGTGAAGCAGGGGCAGCACCGCCTCGAACTGCTGCACCGCGTGACCAACCGCCAGGGCCGCGTGCTGCGTTGGGAAACGCTCGACAGCGTCGACCTGCAGCTCGCCGAAGGAACGCTCGTCTGCATGAGCGCCGCCCGCAACGGCGGCACGGCGGATTACGTGGCCATCGCCGAAGACGACCCGCAACACCAGCACCGCGTGCTCCGCGCCTGGCGTGTGGACGAGCAGGCGAGAAAACTCGTGTCCGCGCCGGTGGATGGGGTGGTGTGTAATCCGGGGGCGGAGCCGAGGACGAAGTAGGCGGCGCACTGCAAGTAGCGAGTGGCGTGTGGCGCGTTGCCAGGACCGTTTCGCCTGGACGATGACGCCCCTGTGACTCGCTACTCGCCACTCGCCACTCGCGCCGCATAATGCGGCGCAATGCACCTCCTCCACCTCTACGACCTCTCCCTCCTCGCTTGTGCGAATGAGCCGGCGCTGGAGTGGGATGGGGTGACGTATACGTTCGGGGAGATTGAGGCGCGCAGCAATCGGGTGGCGCATGGGCTGATTGCGGAGGGGTTTCAGAAGGGCGACCGGCTTTGTGTGTATCTCGCGAACAGCATCGAGTTCGTCGAGCTGTTTCTTGCGTGTGTGAAGACGGGCGTGATTTTCGTCCCGGTCAATGTTCTTTATCGCGAGCGCGAGCTTGCACACATCACGACAGACGCGGAGCCGCGCGCGTTCATTGAGCGGATCGAGCAGATTCCGGTCAGCGATGTGAGCACGCGTCCTGTCGTGCAGCTGGACGGCGATACGCCCGCGGCGATCATGTACACCTCCGGAACGACCGGCGCGTCGAAGGGGGCGGTGCTGACGCACAACAATTTCGCCTCCAATGCGGTGAATCTCGTCAGCTGCTGGCAGATCACCGACCGCGATCGGTTTCTTCTCTCTCTTCCTCTTTTTCACATGCACGCCCTCGGCAACGGGTTGCATGTGTGGCTCGTCAGCGGCTGTTTCATGCGCCTTCTGGAGCGTTTCGATTACCGCACCGCCATTGAAGAATTTCGTTCATTCGTGCCGACGCTCTTCTTTGGCGTACCGACGATGTATGTACGCCTGCTCGAGACCGCGCCGGACGTTGCGCGCGAGATCGGTGCGTCGATGCGGTTGTTCGTTTCGGGCTCGGCGCCTTTGCCGGCGCACGTGCTCGAACAATTCCGCGCATTGTTCGGCCACACGATTCTCGAACGCTACGGCATGACCGAGACGTTTATGAACTGCAGCAATCCGTATGTGGGGGAGCGCCGCGCAGGCACTGTGGGATTTCCATTGCCGGGCATTTCCACGCGCATCGACGAAGCGACCGGTGAGTTGCTCGTGCGCGGGCCGAATGTCTTTGCCGGTTACTGGCGGCGCGACGATGCGACGGCCGCGGCGTTCACGGAAGATGGATTTTTTCGCACCGGCGATCTGGCGTCGGTTTCGGAGGATGGCTATACGACGCTGTTAGGCCGGAAGAGCGATCTGATCATCTCCGGCGGCTTCAATATCTACCCGCGCGAAATCGAGGAGTTGCTGCTCGAACAGGAGGGCATCCGTGAGGCGGCGGTGGTGGGGGAGGCGGACAACGTGCGAGGCGAAGTGCCGGTGGCGTACGTTGTCGGCGAGTTCGACGCGGCCGAGCTCGAACGCATCTGCCGCGCCGCGCTTGCGTCGTTCAAAGTGCCGCGCCGTTTCGTGCGCGTGGAGTCGATTCCCCGCACGGCGCTGGGGAAGGTGCAGAAGCATTTGTTAGGCGGATGAGCGCGGCGCGAAAGCGCCGCGGGTGTCGGGTGTCAGCTGTCTGGGCGGTTTCGCCTGGACGGCATTCGCCGAATGCTCGCGCTGCATGGCGTCCAGG
>JALYOB010000677.1 GCA_030857085.1 Acidobacteriota bacterium
CGGCAGCACAGCCCCAGGAGGAACCGATGGCCCCCGTGCAGTCGCAACGCAGCACCGTCGAGATCGAGGCGCAGCTCACGCGCATGGTGCGCGAAACCGCCGGTCTCGATTCGATTCGCAGTGACGACAACCTCCTCGAGCTCGGCCTCGACTCGCTGATGCTGATGCAGACGCGCCATCAGATCACCGAGAAGTTCGGCGTCGAGCTCCCGATCAGCGACTTCTTCGAACGCCTCTCCACCATCGGCCGCATCGCCGCCGATCTTGCGAATCGCGCGGACGTGACGACGACGGCGACGAACGTTGCGCCGCCGCAGGTACCCGTCGCAACGGCGCCGGTCGCTCCGGTCGCATGCGCGATCACACCGCCGAAACCGCTGAAAGTCGAAGACGCTCCGCCGCCGCCTTCACCCGACGTCTTCGTCCCGTACAAACGCATTCAGACCGAGCGCACCGCGAGCGGCGACGATCGTCAGCGCCAGCACCTCGAATCGTTCATCCCGCGCTACGGGGAGAAAACGAGCGCGTCGAAAGAAGTCACCGACGCGCACCGGCCGCACTTTGCGAACAACCGCAACATCGCCGGTTTCCGCCCCGCGTGGAAGGAAATGATTTACCAGCTCGTCGCCGAGTCGGCGGACGGCGCGCGCATCCGCACCGCGGGCGGCCGCGAGTACATCGACTTCACGATGGGCTTCGGCGTTCACCTGTTCGGCCACAACGCCCCCTTCATCCGCGAAGCCATCGCCGCCGAGCTCACGAGCGGCTTCCCCCTCGGGCCGATGTACCACCTCGCCGGCGACGTCGCGGAGCTCTTCTGCGAACTGACCGGCAACGAGCGGGTCTCGTTCTACAACACCGGCACCGAGGCGGTGATGGTGGCGCTGCGGGTTGCGCGGACCGTGACGCAAAGGCCGAAGATCGTCCTCTTCGAAGGCTCGTATCACGGCTCGTTCGATGGCGTGCTCGCGCTGCGGCGGCAGGAGGAGGGGAGGCTCTTCTCCTCGCCCGGATCTCCCGGCACCACGCAGGGCATGGTCGACGACGTGATCGTGCTGCGCTACGACGATCCGCAGTCGCTCGACGTCATTCGTCAACACGTTGACCAGATTGCGGCGGTGCTCGTCGAGCCGGTGCAGAGCCGCCGTCCCGACATCCGGCCGCGCGCATTTCTGCACGAGCTCCGCGCGCTCACCGCCGATGCCGGCATTGCGCTCATCTTCGATGAAGTGGTGACCGGCTTCCGCATCGGCGTTGGCGGCGCGCAGCAGTTCTTCGGCGTGAAAGCCGACCTCGCGACGTACGGCAAAGTCGTCGGCGGCGGCATGCCCATCGGCCTCGTGGCCGGCAAGGCGGAGTGGATGGATGCGGTCGACGGCGGCGCGTGGCGCTACGGCGATGACTCCATTCCGCGCAAGCGCAACACCTTCGTTGCGGGCACGTTCTGCCACCACCCGCTCGTCCTCGCGGCCATGCGCGCGGTGCTGCAGAAACTGAAGAGCGAAGGGCAGTCGCTGCAGGACGAGCTGACGCGCCGCACCGCTGCGCTTTGCGCGCGACTCGATCGCTTCTTCGAAACCGAAGAAGTGCCGATCCGGATGGCGACCTACGGCTCGCTCTTCCGCTTCATGATCAAGGGCGATCTCGATCTGCTCTTTTTCCACCTCATCGATCGCGGCTTCTACATCTGGGAAGGGCGCAACTGCTTCGTCTCCACCGCCCACACGCAGGCCGATCTCGACGCGTTTTACGACGCGGTCGTCGACTCCGTGCGCGAGCTGCGCGCGGCCGGCTTCATCGCTCCGCGTACACAAACGGCCATTGCAGCGACGCCTGCGCCCGAGCCCGAGCCCGCGCCGCGCACGCTCGACTTTTCTCTCTTCTTCTTCTCCAGCGCCGACTCGATTGGCGACGACGACAAGTACCGCCTGCTGCTCGACGGCGCGCGCTACGCCGACGCGAACGGCTACACCGCCGTCTGGACGCCCGAGCGCCACTTTCACGACTTCGGCGGCCTCTATCCCAATCCCGCAGTGACGAGCGCCGCGCTGGCGGCGATCACGAACAACGTGCGCATCCGAGCCGGCAGCACGGTGCTGCTGCTGCACGATCCGGTGCGGTTCGCCGAGAACTGGTCGCTGGTCGACAACCTCTCCCGTGGACGGGTCGATCTGGCGCTCGCGCTGGGGTGGAACTCGAACGACTTCGCGCTCGCGCCCGAAAACTTCGAAGAGCGCAGCCGCCTTTTCCCGCAGTACCTCGAGACTGTGCGCAGCCTCTGGCGGGGCGACGCCATCACGCGCCGCGGCGGCAAAGGGGAAGAGGTGCGCGTCGAGCTCCATCCCCGCCCCGTGCAGCGCGACCTGCCGGTCTGGTACGTCGCCAGCGGTAATCCCGAAACCTTCCGCCTCGCGGGGGAGGAAGGGGTGAACGTCCTCACGTATCTCGAAGGACAGACGGTCGAACAACTCGCCGAAAAACTCGCTGCGTATCGCGCCGCACGCCGCGCGGGCGGCCACGCCGGACGCGGAACCGTCACGCTGATGCTGCACACGTTCGTCGGGCGCGACGCCGACGTGGTGCGCGAGCAGGTCTACGAGCCGTTCTGCAACTACCTGCGCAGTTCGTTGGGCCTCTGGCGCGACCTCGCGCGGAGCATGGGCCAAGACGTTGACGCGGCCGACTTCGGCGAGCAGGACATGCGCGACCTGCTCGCGCGCGCCTTCGACCGTTACTTCGAGACGAGCGGCCTCTTCGGCACGCCCGCCGCCTGTCTGCACATGGT
>JALYOB010000215.1:0-5025 GCA_030857085.1 Acidobacteriota bacterium
TCCCGAAGATGAGCCCCATGTACTCGTTCATCACGTTGCGATGAAAGTACGGCGGGCGGAACGTGTCTTCGGCCACCATCCAGCGCGGCGGAAAGATCACAAAGTCGCAGTTCGCGGTGCCGGGCGTGTCGGACGGCGAGGTGAGGACGGTGAAGATCGACGGGTCGGGATGGTCGAACGAGACCGTGTTGATCACGTTGAATTTGGTGAGGTCGTATTTGTACGGCGCGTAGTTGCCGTGCCACGCGACGACGTCGAGCGGCGAGTGATCGATGCGCGCGCTCCAGAGCCGTCCGTCGAATTTCGCGACCAGCTCGAAGTCGCCGTCGATGTCTTCGTACGCGGCGACGGGCGTGAGAAAGTCGCGCGGATTCGCGAGCCCGTTCGCGCCGATCGGGCCGAGATCGGGCAGGCGAAACGGCGCGCCGAAGTTCTCGCAGACGTAGCCGCGGGCAGCGGCCTCCGCGAGCTCGACCCGAAACTTCGTCCCCCGAGGAATGACGGCAATCTCGCCCGGCTTCGCCTCGATCACGCCGAGCTCGGTCCGCACGATGATCGCGCCACGCTCCGGCACGAGCAGCAACTCGCCATCCGCGTCGTAGAAGAAGCGGCCCTCCATCGAGCGATTGGCGGCATAGATGTGAATCCCCACACCCTCGTTGCCGGCGATCGTCACCAGGCCGTCGACGAAGTCGGCCGGTTCGCTCGGCACCGGCACCGGATCCCAACGCAATTGATTCGGCGGCGTCGGAACCTCATCGAAGGCCCCGCGCAACAGCCGCGCATCGAGCGGCGCAAACGGCTCATGCAACACACTCGGCCGGATGCGATACAGCCACGACCGCTTCTGCATCCCCCGCGGCACGGTAAACGGCGACCCGCTGAATTGCTCCGCATAGAGCCCATACTTCACCCTCTGCGGCGAATTCCCCCGTGCCGGCAACACCCCCGCCAAAGCCTCGGACGCGAATTCGTTGTTGAAGCCGGATTGGTACATGGGGGGAGTGTATCGGTAGTCGCGCGCCATCGTACCGCCGACATGTGACGGCTAGCAGTGGCCAGCGATTCCGCGCATACTCGTCTATCGTCCAACAATCCAACGCACGAGGGAAACTGATCGATGCGGTCTCTCTCTCCTCACATGAAGCGCCGGCTCCGCCACATGTCGTCGCTGGCAGCCGCAATGATCGCGGCGCTCTTCGCAGGTGTGCAGTGGCACGCAAACGCTGCGGGCATCAGCGCACTCGCGGATGCTGCCGCCGAACTGCCGAAGCGTCCGATTCACGCGCGGCTGGCGGGTTTTCCTTATGTCCCGCTGCGACACGCGCGCGGTCGCGCGTCTGCCCGCGTCGACATCAAAATAGACGCGATCGCGTCGGAGATCCTCCACACAAATGCCACGCGCGCAACGCGAGAACGCGCCCTCGCGCAACTGCTCCGCAACGATCGCGAGAACGCTGTGATGACGCTCGAAGAGCTGATTCGCACATCACCCGCGGACGCAATCCTCTGGACCGACCTCGCGGCAGCGCGGTACGAACTCGGCACTTCGACAAACGACACGCTCATGCTGGCGCAAGCCCTCGCTGCGGCGGATGAGTCGCTGAGGATCGACCCGCGACGTCCGGAGGCGCACTTCAACCGCGCGCTTGCGCTCGAAAAGCTCGGGCTTACGCAACACGCATCACGCGCAGCGGACGACCTCCGACTGGTTGAACCGCAGTCGCCATGGCTGAACGATCTCCGAACGAGCCGAACACCCGCCGCGCCTCGAGCGGAACAATGGAAGGCCGCAGCACCGCGGCTTTACGTCGCCGCGATGCGGGGCGACGAGGTCGCCGTCCGGCAAATCGTTACGCGTTTCTCGTTGGAAGCGCGAAAAATCGGCGAATCCGTCGAGATGGACCGCTGGTCACGAGCGATCCTCGCCCGTCAGGACGCGGAGGCTGAAAAGGCGCTTCAAATCGTGTCGACAATCGGCCGCTCGCTACGCGACAGCAACGGCGACTCGCTACTTGCGGAGGCGGTGGAGACCATCGAGACCGCAAGAAGAGTCGGGGCGAAAACCAGCATTGAACGCCTCGCGCGCGCTCAAGCCACATACACGCGCGGGCGGCTCCTCGTGCGAGACCGTAATGTCGGCGAAGCGGCGAGCGCTCTCAGCGACGCTGCCTCGCTTTTCCGTCAGGCGGGCAGCCCGATGGAGCTCGTCGCCGAGTATTACCGGGCCGGCACGCTCGTCGACCTGCATCGACAAAACGACGCTCGAAAGTTGCTCGCGCGTCTAGAGGAAGATGTGCCGCCACGCTACCGCAGCCTTCGCGCGCAAGTGGCTTGGGAACAATCGCGAAACGCCGGACGTGCGGGTCAGTTTTATGAAGCACTTGCGCTGAGTCTGCGCGCGGCCGATGCATTCGCCGCACTCGGTGAGACCAACCATGCAACTCAAACGCGCTCCAATGCTGTCGCATTGCTCAGCGACCTTGGACGTGCCGACGATGCGTGGCAGCAACGGCCGCGGCTCTTCTCAGAAGCGTCAGAGGCAAGCGATCCCGTTGTACTCGAGTCCGTCATCCACGCAGCAGCGACTGACGCCGTATTGCAAGGGGAAGACAGAGTCGCGCGGTCGCTTTACGACCTTGAGCTTTCAGCGCCGGCAGTGTCCCCTATTTATCGGTTTGACGCGCTGCTATGGCGATCGCTCGTGGACGCGAGAACCGCCGCGCAGCAGACGCCAGATGCTGCGGCATTCGCGTCCCTCCGCGCGGCGGCCGACAAGATCGAAGACGCAGCGCTTCGTAGCGACGCGGTCGACAAAACCCGATTCGTTGAGGCACTCGCCCGCCTCGACTCGGATCCCGGTGCGGCCCTCGGACTTCTTGACGCCACCGTCACGTATCGAGCCGCAGTTGGATCACCTACGCTCAGCGAAGCGCTTGCGGCGCGAGCGAGGCTGCACGTGCGTGTGGGCGCAACGAGCAAGGCCATCGGTGACTACGAGCGAGCGATGGCCGTAGTGCGCACGGAAGGCGCGAATGTCACCGATGATGCGCTGCGCGACGCGTTCTTCGGCACGAACTCGGATGTCTGCCATGAGTTCGTCGACTTGCTCGTAAGCGACACGCAAACGGCACGTGCATTTCAAACCGCTGAAACGTGCCGAACGAACGATTCACGCCCGCAGCGCATGGACCAACCCGCGCCTCGCGAAGGAACGGCAATCCTCGCGTACACAACGACGAAGTCGCGCACGCTTCTTTTCGCTATCAGCCCATCGCGCACCGAGACTCGGGTACTGCCGGTCGGCCGGGATCAACTGACTGGCCTCCTGGGAACGCTCGAGGCCGAATGGCAGAGCGACAGGACGGGCGAAAAGGAACTGGAGAAACTCTCCCGCCTCCTGTTGGCGCCCGTGTCAGGAGTGATCGCAACGGCGTCGACGATCGTGATCGTACCGGACGACGTCACCGCAAACGTGCCGTTCAGCGCGCTGCGTGCCGGCGACGGGTCGCGATACCTCGTCGACCAGCATCGGGTCGCGATTGCACGAACTGCAGCGGAGGCTGTGTCGGTGGCAGCGGCGAGCGCTACCGCGTCGCCCGCACACGTGGTCGCGCTTGCGGATCCTGCGTTCGACAGCGGCCGCTTTCCATGGCTCGAACGCTTGCCACACGCGCGAGAAGAGGCGGAAGCGATTGAACAGGCATATGCCGGTGCCGTCGTATTGACCGGGGAACTCGCAACGGTTGATCGCTTCATGAACGCAGTACGGTCTGCCGAGGTAGTGCATCTCGGCAGTCACGCGCTTCCAAATGCGCGAGATTCGTGGCGATCGGCTCTGGTCCTGGCGCGAAGCGGGACTTCAGCGGAAGGCGTCGTTTATCTTCGCGAGATCGCGAGCTTGAATCTGCGCCAGCATCCGCTCGTTGTCCTTGCCGCCTGTCGCGCAGCATCTTCGGCCAGTGGCGCAAACTCGCTTCGAAGCTTCGCATCAGCTTTTCTGGCAGCCGGTAGCCGAGGAGTGGTTGCGCCTGTGTTCGACGTCGACGATGAACGTACGACGACTCTCATGCGGCTGTTCTACGCAAGCCTTCGGCGCGGCGCATTCGCAGCCGATGCGTTACGCGAGGCACAACTGGCAATGATCCAATCGAAGACGCGCGTGAGCACCTGGGCGTCATTCGAATATTTCGGTGGTTCACAAGAGAGGAGAAATCAATGACAGTAAGCGTGTACATGTTTGGACTGATCTGCCATGTCAACAAGAATGACGACTCAAAAGCAAAGGAATGCCACTTCGGCGCGGTAGTGAACGCGCCAGCGCACAGAGCGCTTCTGATATCTCGCGACAGCCAGGCAACACCGCAGCCGACGCCACTGACAAAAGACGTCTTTTTCCAGGGCTTGAGTGCCGGTCCAGCACGCGCGACGGGCGACTTCCACACTTACGTGCCGCATCTGCGCGACAATCACCTGACAAAGGGAAAGTTGAAGAATGGCGTAAAAAATTCGTCCGACAAGCAGAATGTGCACGCATATATCCACTACCCGGTCGGCAGCTTTTTGCACGCCGTCCTTCTGTACCGAGAGAGAGCGGAGTACTTCGACCGCCAGAACGTTCTGGTACATCATCAATGCGCGGCACGCCTGACACGGCTCGACATCCCCGGGACGCAAGTAGAGATTCCGAACTACGGCGTGTCGATCACCGTCGACGAGCCTATCCTGATCGTGAATGCGGATTTCAGCGCGGCAGCGACAGCAACGCACAGTCGTCATTATGAGAAGTTGCTAGATGACGTCGTTGCTGACGCACGTAATGCGTCGAACAGCACTTGTCCCGAGACGCTCGCGCCGGTACCGACATGGATTGTTACTCAGCTCGGCCGCATCGACGCCGAATCAACAAACGCCGCCCGGCGCAGCGGCGTAAATATTGATGCCACTTTCCATCCCGAAACCGTCCGCGTCGAGTGCGGTAACACCCAGTGGCCCTGATCCCCCCTCCCCCGCGCGGCGGAGCCG
>JALYOB010000215.1:5035-7245 GCA_030857085.1 Acidobacteriota bacterium
GGGGGACACCCCCACCCGCGGGGGAACACCCCCACCCCTTCCGCCGTTACACTTGCCGTCTCCCATGTTCGACAAACTTCATGAAGAGTGCGGGGTGTTCGGTGTCCTCGGACGATCGGACGCGGCGAATCTCGTGTATCTGGGGCTGTATGCGTTGCAGCACCGGGGGCAGGAGAGTTGCGGGATCGCGTCGGTCCACGACAGCGGCCGGATCCTCATCGAGCGCGAAATGGGGTACGTCGCGGACGTTTTCACCGCCGAGCGCATCGCCCGGCTGCCGGGCGACACCGCAATCGGGCACGTCCGTTATTCGACCGCCGGCGGGTCGATGCTGTGCAACGCGCAGCCGATCTTTGCGCACACCAGCAAGGGTCCCATCGCCGTGGCGCACAACGGCAATCTCGTCAATGGCGGCGAGTTGCGGGCGCGGCTCGAAGCGGAAGGGGCGATCTTCAACACCACCGCCGACAGCGAAGTGATCGTGCATCTCATCGCACGCTCGAAAGCGGCGGACGTCGAGGGGGCGTTTCTCGATACGCTCTCGCAGCTGCAGGGCGCGTATGCGATCGCTCTCCTCGCGCCCGGACGCATCTTCGCGGCGCGCGATCCGTTCGGCTTTCGCCCGCTCGTGTTAGGCCGGCTCGATGACGCTTATGCGATCTCGTCCGAGACGTGCGCGTTCGATCTCATCAGCGCGGAAACGGTGCGCGAGATCGGCGCGGGCGAAGTGATCGTCATCGAACGGCGCGGCCAGATTCCCGCCGTGCGCGTCGTGCGCGAGGCGCGTGCGCCGCGCGAGGCGCGCTGCATGTTCGAGCACGTCTACTTTGCCCGTCCGGACTCGGTCGTGTTCGGCAACAGCGTGGCCGCGGTGCGGCAACGCTTCGGCGCGCAGCTGGCGCGCGAGCATCCCCTTCCGAAAGAGAACGCGATCGTCGTTCCGGTGCCCGACTCGGGCGTCTTCGCCGCGCTCGGCTACGCGCAGGAAGCGGGCATTCCGTTCCAGTACGGCCTCGTGCGCAATCACTACGTCGGCCGGACGTTCATCGAGCCGAAGCAGACCATTCGCAGCTTCGGCGTCAAAGTGAAGCTCAATCCGGTGCACGAGCTCGTCCGCGGCAAGCGCATCGTGCTCATCGACGACTCGATCGTGCGCGGCACGACCTCGAAAAAGATCGTGCGCATGCTCAAGCAGGCGGGCGCGGCGGAAGTGCACATGCGCATCTCCTCGCCGCCGACCTCGTGGCCCTGCTACTACGGCATCGACACGCCCGAGCGGCAGGATCTCATCGCCAGCTCGCACTCGCTCGCCGAGATCCGCGACTTCATCGAAGCCGATTCCCTCGGCTATCTGAGCGAAGACGGTCTGCTCGAAGCGGTGAAGAACAGCGACGATCCGAAGCAGCTCTACTGCACCGCATGCTTCACCGGGAAGTACCCGGTGAAGCTGGGCGAAGTTCCGGAACAGCAGGTCGTCAGCGCGGCCTGTTGAAGTCGGCGTCGCGATCCTCGCGCAGCGCACGCTCGCGCGCGGCCAGCGATTCGCGCGACGCCACTTCATTCGCGCGCGGCACGTCGAACGTCACGTCGTTGCCGATGCGATCGTCGATCAGCTCATCGAACAATGTGCGGTAGTGCAGCATCGCCTGCCGCAAATCCTCGGTCGATGCACTGCCCGGAGCACCGCTGATCGCCTTATGTCCCGCGCGGTAATGCTCGACGACGCTCGGATGCGTCACCGACAGATGCGCTGCATGCTTCTCAAAGTCGCCCATCGGATAGCCGCGCGTGCGCATGATTTCTGCGACGAGCTCGTCGGCTTCGACGACGGCCGTGGTCGGACGCTCGATGAAGTGCTGCTCGACGCGCTTCCAGTCCTCGCGATAGCGCTCCTGCTCGTCGGCGCGTAACGCGCGAATGGGATAGCGCTCGACTTCCTGTTTGCGCGCGATCAACTCTTCTTCCGCCCGCTTGCGGCTGCCGGCCGCATGCACGGCGTGGTCGTATTCGTTTCCGAACTTCTCGCGCAGCGACTCGCTGCGGGCGCGGCGCGCTCCGCGCGAAAACAGCGCCGCGACGATCACGAGCGCGAGCACACCCAGTCCAATCCAGATCCACGTCGGATCGATGCCTGCCATGTCGAACTCCTTTCGGAAGGGGTGGGTGGGCAAGAGTTGGGCCGGGGGGGATAGGTGCGATGGAGAAGCGCT
>JALYOB010000216.1 GCA_030857085.1 Acidobacteriota bacterium
AGACGAAATAGAGCCAGCCCATGATCACTGGCCCACTGCCCACGATCCGCCCGCGCAACGACCGTCTCCGGAGGTGAATGGTCGCGGTTGCGACGGTGTCCGACTCGCGCACGATCGACGTCGTGCAGCCGCGTGTGTAGCCGGGCACGTTCACGCATGCCGCCAGGTGCCTGTCCAGCGGGATGTTGCGAACGACCGTTTCGCCGTTCGCGTCGGTTGCAGGCGGATGTGCGACGCTTTCTCCGAACGCGACCGGGTCATCATCCGCCATGCCGAGATATGGCTCCAGACCCGGCAGCGGTGCTGCTGTAGCAGCATCCTGCACGCGGATCGTGAGTCGCGTGGGACGGACGTTGATGTCATAGCGCGCGTTGGCGGCAAGCAGAATTTGAGGTACGTGGGTATAGATCTCCGACTGTGCATCGCACGGAACCACCCGAATGGGCCGCGCGCGCGGCTCGTCCGGGAGGTTCACGTCGTACATACCCGAACCACTCGAGACGGTCTTACCATGAGCGAACTCGATCCGCGCGCGCACCGGCTCCCCGTCGACCGTCACACGGCCGAAAACGCGAAAGTCGTTCAAGTCGATCGAAGCCACCTGCGGCTTCGCGGAGGTGGAGGGGCGCAGATCGACGAGAGAACGGTTGCCTGGCCGTCCCGGCAGATCGAGCTCGACGACATACAAACCCGGAAGCACATCGTCGAACCACGCTTGCGCCGTCCGTTCCTCCATACGCGACGGCCGCTCTACGGCAATCGTGCAGGGGAGATCGACGAGCGACACGCCGGGCGTGCCCGGCTGTAATCCCTCACAAGCCATCAAGCGGATTACGGGCGAATGCGATTGTTTCTCGTGCGGCTCGATCCCGCAGTCGGCCACAGAAGGTGCCGCCGCAGCATCGGGACGGGTCCAGCGAACGTTGAGCGACGCAACCGGCCGCGTGGTCAGGCCGCCGTCAGCGACTGAGAACGCTTCCGGAACGTGCACGGCGCGTTCAGCAGATTTCCAGGTGCTGCCCCTGAGCCTTACAGTGGCGGCGCCCACGGGGACATTTTCAAAAACCAGCAGTGCGCCGTCGACACCATTCGAGGCGCGTAGTGGAATCGTCGGAAGGAACTTTTCCGCCCCGACGTCCAGGGACACGACAGGCGCGGACATGCGGTCCCAGAAATCGGAAGGCGTGCGCGCCGTGTCATCCACCTCGGCCCACGTGAGCAACGTTCCTCGTCCAGGCGAAGGCGTGGAAAACGCAGCGAGCTCGTACCGATCGCTACGCTTCAATGTGAGCGCGGGCGACACAGCGACCACACGTGAATTGCGCACCCGCAACAGGAGAACCGGCATCCCCTCGGGCACCATCGCGCTCGTTTCTCCGCGCGGTACAGGAATGATCATCGGCAGGCGCGACGTGTCTGTGTTCGAAACGAAGACCGCCACGCGGTCATCCGGACCGAGCGCCGGCTGGAGCTTTGCGAAATCGACGGTCGCGGCCGGGAGCATTTCCGTGGGAAGCTCGTCGTAAAGGTCACGTTCCTTCGGATTGCCCCTGTACTGAAGCATCGTCGGCCGCACGCCGATGAAGCCATCGCGGTGCCTGAGGTAGTAGAACCAACGGCCGGGCGGTACCGTCAGCACTTGATCAGCGGTAAGGCAGCGCGCGTCGGGTTCCTGAAGGAACGCGTCCAGCGGCGCCGTGACGTCGCCTGCGCGAAAGAAACAGACTTCCGCACCGGCCAGTTGCCTGCCGTCATGGCGCGCGACGAAATTCGCGCGGAACGAACCGCGAACGGGAAACGTTGCGGCGGCAAACGCCGCCACAACGAGAAGAGGCGCGATGGTTCTGCGCATCAGCATGACTGACACGGGTCGCCCGAACCGCTCAGGCGCGATTGACATCTCGAATACGTTCGCTCGTAACAGTCGCCATACGTTGAAATGCTGCATGCCATCTGCGTCTTGCATCCGCTCCACGCACTCGAAATTCCGCCGCCGTTCGGGTCGTAATACGGCGGAGGATCGTTGTGCTCGGGTTCAAATTCACTCACCGGCGTGAGCAATCTCCGGTGAGCCTGCGCGCGAGAGACCTTCGGGAACGGCTTCTCGAGCGGTTCGTCCGCGGCAAAGACGGGCAGCGCGAGCCCGGCAATCATAAGCAATACCAGCAGTTTCTTCATTCATTTTCCTTTCGTCGATCGTCGTCGAGCTTCTGCGTCCTGGTCGCCGCTGCAGTCAGCACCAGGGCGGAGAACACGGGGGGAGGGAACCGTCAGCACGAAAGCGGAACGCATAATGGACAGTGCGCCGGCACTCAGGGTGACCGTTAGGCCGGAACAAGGGCGCGCCATGACAGAGGAGTGACAGCGAGCGTCGAATCCCTACCCACGTCCTTCCGTAGTGCCGTAAAAGTGCCTTAGACGCTTCGGCGCGCTGTGCGTGTTGCGGTCCGTCGCAATCACATCGCCATCCGAGGCCGTCGCGCCGAGCGAGTGAGCCCCAGTCGACGGGATCTGCGACCACTTTTCGTCCCTAACGACACATGGACGCAGAGAAGTCTGGACAGCCGTCCGAAGTAGGGCCAGACTGACGCTACTACGGAGGAAGACACATCGATGAAAGCAATAGCGATCGCAGTTCTGGTAAGCGCACTCGCACTGCCGGCCGCCGCGCAGCCCGCGTACTCGTACGAAGACGTCACGTCAGGCCGGTTTGCATCCCATACAGATGACGATACTGCGGCAAACGTGTCCGACTTGTTCAATCGCTTTCACGCCGGGTATACGCTGATCATCGGTGATTTCCCGTCGTGGACCGAAGCGAACGCACTGGCCGACGAAATCAACGTTCGCGGCGGACGGATCGATTCGGTGATCTCGCAGCAGATGCTCCTGGGCGTCGTTCCGCCGGAGCTCGAGCCGATGGTCCGTGGATGGACCGGCGTCAGGTTCCTTACGCGCAAGCTGACCGCGGCGAAAGATGTGCCGCACGGAGACGATCCTGCGGTCCGCGGCATCATCGCGTACTTTAACGCGACGATTGACGGTTCTCGGCTCAGAGACTTCCTGACCACGGCCGCTTCCGGGCTCAAGCCGTTGTCCGGCGACGCGATCCTTCCTCCTGAAGGGTATCGAGCGATGTTCGCAGGCGCCGCAAATGCGCGCGGCCATAAGCCGGGCACAGTCGAGACGACAAATCATCTCGGCTACGATAACGACTCGATGACCGATCGCATTGGCGTAAACGTCCATTTCGTCGAAAGCAATGGTCTCGTCGACGCGAATATGTATACCTGGACGTCGTCTGCGTATGGCGACATCACTGGCCGCACCATTGACGGCATCGACTGGTGGCACACGCGCGCCTGGGCGCGTGGCATTCTGTTTCTCACGAACGTCGCATTTCGCGCGCCGTGGGACTATCCGGCAGAAAACCAGCCGTACGAGCCGATTTATCATCCGCTTGTCGCAGACCGTCACCTCTGGCTGAACGCGATCATGGCGGGCTACGGCTACACCGATTACGACGCGAATCTGACGACGCAAGCGCTCAAGCGTGTCCGCTCGTATAACGAATGGTTCCGCAACGCAATTGGCGGGCAGAGCGCGCACTCGGTTTTTGTCGTCTATAACCCCGCGCCAGCCCCCGACGCGCACACCGACGGCTGGTATACGCTGGCCGAACTCGGCGGCCCAGCCATCTATCACCCATACCGGCCAGGCGGCTATGGCACCTCGAACTGGGGATGGGTCTATACGCACGAGATGGGGCACACGTTCTGGGCCTGTGACGAGTACGCGTCACAATGTCAGGGCTGCAGCAGTTGTTACGTCTACGGCCCGCGACCCTCTGTTGCAAACGGCAATTGCGAGAACGGCTGCGCACCGAATTCCGCGGCGTGCATGATGCGCGTCATCCTTTCCTCTGCAGGTGTGAGCACTCTCGTCTGTCCTTACACAGCGGCGCAAATCGGCTGGTAGCCACACGCAACTTTTCGGAGGCTCCTTCGCATGAAACAACTTTCTCTCGTCTCCCTCGCACTGCTCCTCACATTCAGCAGTCGCGCGCAATCGACGGAGTTCACGCGCGTGCTGATCCCGATTGCGACGGAAACGCTTCCGGGTGCTCATGGGTCGTTGTGGGCGTCCGAGCTCTGGCTGCACGCGGATTCTGATACAGGCGCGGTCATTCTTCCGCTGTCCATCGCGGACCTCAATCCGTTCCGTCACGTCACTGTGCGTCTGCCGATCTTCAGAGCTCCCGCGGGACGGGCTCCGGGACAGATTCTGTTCGTCAGCACGAATGCACTGCCGGATCTCACGTTCAATCTGCGCATCCGCGATCTGTCGCGGCAGGCGGAAACATGGGGCACTGAAATTCCTGTCGTTACGGAAGACGAATTTCGCACCACACGCCTCACCCTCCTTCCAGTACCCCTCGGCGGAGCGTTTCGCGCAATGGTGCGCATCTATGGGCTAGAACCGGCAGGTGGTGCTGTTCGCGTGCGCGTCACGACCATTGACGCGAGTGCGAATTCAAGCGTGCTGTATGACGCAACGGTTGCATTGAACCGGACCGGCTCACAATACCTGCCGCCTTACGCGGAACTGCCGCTACAGGTATTGGTACCCGGCGACGGAAGCGTGCGTGTGGACGTCGAGTCGCTCACGCCCGGCTTGTCGTTCTGGGCGTTTGCGTCCGTCACTCACAATGAGACGCAGCACGTCACGGTCATTTCGCCGAATTAGACGGCAAGCATCGGATTCTGATTGGCGAACAGCGTCATCGGGCGATGAATGGCGTTCGCGAGGCCGGTGATTTTCCAGCGAAAGTCCTGCAGGGTGTCGCCATAGTCAATCGCGATGCGCGGGAGCGCGTGCATGGCGACACGCGAGCCGGCGCGCCAGTGCAATGGGCGCGTCGTCACCGCGGATTGGAAACCGGCTGCCGCGACGATCGAAAACTCGCGCGGACCTGCGTGCTCTTCGCGGCCGAACGGAAATGCGAAATGTTCAACAGGGTGGCCGAGGCGCCGTTCGAGCGCATCGCGGCTTCCTCCGGCCTGGCGCGTGAGCTCCTCGGGCGTCAACTGTGACGACACGAAATGATCGATCGTATGTGCGCCGATCGTGATCAGCGGCTCGCGATCGAGGGCGATGATGTCGTCCCAGCTGAGCATCGTCTCCGCGTCGAAAAACGGCGGCTCGCCGCCTGCCTCGCGCGCGGCGGCGTGCATGAGCACGAGCACTTCATCCTGTTCGACCGGCGTGAGCGATTTGAAAAAGCGATTGAGCTCGTGAAACGCGCGCAGCTTCAGCACGTCATTGGACAGGTCCCACTGAAATGCACGATCGCGCCAGGTGAATGCGAGCCGGTCGAGGCGCGTGAGAATGACCTCGTGCTCGTCCCACCAGAACGAGCGTTCGCGATCGATTGCACCCGTGGTGATGTAGATCGTTGCAGGAACGCCGTAATGCTTGAGAATCGGCACTGCGAGCAGGTTGTCGCGATAGCCGTCGTCGAACGTCACAATGGCCGTGCCGCGATGCAGCGTGCCCGCGCTCAGTCGCGCGACCGCCTCCCCCATTGAGAGGCATTCGTAATGATGGGCGAGATAGCGGATCTGCTTTTCGAACTCTTCCTCCGCGACATACAAGACAAGATTGGGCGCGAAACGGGAAGAGCGCTGCATCGCGCCGGGCGCGATGTGGTGATACATGAGGCAGGCGGCACGGCCCCCATAAAGCGCCGCGAGCGGCATGCCGAGGGGACCCAGCAACGCCGCTCGCAGAAGGTTCTTCAACCGCTGCTTCATCGCATCCGCTGCGCTAGCGGCTCCTCACCGAACGGCGGCGGACCGGAAGCACGGTCGTATTCGCGACCACCGGCTGCGTGAACGCAGAAGACGGATCGGAGGCCGACACGGTGCACGAGATGTTCGCGTTCGGCGGAATGAGCCCGCGCGCGAGCGCGTCCGACTGCGCGGCCGACACGACGCTGCGCACGAGATTTCCGTTCACGCGCCAAACGTAGTGGTAGCGGACGATGTCGAAATCAGGATCGGGCTGCGCGAGTCCGACCACGCGGCAGACGGGAACGCTGCCGCTGCGGATCGAGCCGCCCTGCGCGATTTCCGCGGAGATCGGATTCGGCGCACGATTCCCGAATTCGACGGGGCTGTTGACGACGCGGAACGTGCGGGTGAACGTTCTCTTGTGGTCGACGTCGAGGATGATTTCCCAGGTGCCGGTGACGGCGAAGTTGACGTCGAGCGTCCAGAAGACCGAGGCCAGCGATGCGTCGTACTGCATGAGCGTGCCGAGGGCCGCGGTGGTCGTGACGGAGCTGCCGGGCGAGCGGAGTTTCAGCTCGTACTGCGTGCTCGCGCCCACGTTGGCGAGATCGGCGCGGAAGTAAACCGTCTGCGGGCCGCGCAGGAACGTGCCGGTGTGCGGCGTGTCATCGAATGGCGCGCGGCGCGCGCTCGGCGTCGGCGTGACCGTGAATGCGGCGCCGACGAGCGTGAACTCGGAGCTCTTCGCGGGCGCCGGATCGTCGAAGAACGAGCGGCCCGCGCGGCATGGGCCGGCCATCGGCTCGAATGCCTCGCCGCGATACCGCACTTCGAAATGGATGTGCGGGCCGTTGCTCGCGCCGCTGCTGCCGACCTGCGCGATCTGCGTTCCGGCCGTGACGACGTCGCCTTTCGCGACCGTGATGCTGCCGCGGCGGAGGTGGACGTACAGCGTCTCCATTTCATTCGCGTGACGGAGGGTCACGTAATTCGCGCGGAGGTTCGGATCATTGTTGACGTTCTCGTCCGCCTCGCCGTCGTGCACGTCGGCGACGACGCCGTCGAGCACCGCGAACACCGGCACGCCGACCCACTGCTCCTGAAAGCTGCGCAGATAGGGATCGTGTCCGGTGTGGCCGTTGAACGTGAGATCGGTACAGTCGAAGTCACGCTTGACGTTGGTCGGGTCGAGGTCCACGTAATACGGAATCGAGAGGCCGCTGCCATCCTGGCCCACGCGTCCGGCCACGGGATAAACGAGCAGCGTCGAAGGTCCGCTGGTGATGGTTCCGTTCGCATCCGACGTCACGTCCCGAAAGCGCGGCCCGCGCTCCTCGGCATCCTTTTGAATCTGGTCAGGCGCTCCGTACGTGGTCACCTGCACGTCGCGCAGCACCGCGGTCTGTGCGGTTGCGGGCAGCGCGAGCGCGGCGACGGTGGCGGAC
>JALYOB010000217.1 GCA_030857085.1 Acidobacteriota bacterium
GTGGGATGGTGGTGGTTGCCGGTTGTCGGTTGTCGGGGAGGAGGTTCTCCGTTATCCGTTGTCCGTTCAGGGTGAGTTCGTCGCAAAAGCGCCATGAACGGACAACGAACAACGGACAACCAATACCGAGAACCGACAACCGACAACCACCCCTCCCCTACAATCCCCCCTTCATGCTCACCATCCTCTACGAAGACGACGTCCTCCTCTTCGTCGACAAGCCGGCCGGGCTGGTGGTGCAGCAGCGGATGTATGAGCCGGATGAGCCGTATCTGGAGAAGCTCGTGGCGCAATACACCTCGCCTGCGTATCTGATGCAGCGGCTCGATCGGGGGACGAGCGGGGTGATGTTCTTTTCCAAGTCGAGCGAGGTGAACGTACGGCTGACGCGGCAGTTCGAGCGCAAGCGCATTCGCAAGCGCTATGTGGCGATCTGCGAAGGGGAACTGCGCGAGCGGCAGACGATCGACGCGCCGATTGCGCGGATCGGGGCGATTCTGTTCGGCGTGCGCGAAGGAGGCAAACGGGCAGTCACGCACGTCCATCCTTCCGCAGCGACGCAGTCGGGCTCGCTTTTATCGATCGGCCTCGAGACCGGACGTACCCATCAGATTCGCGTGCATCTGTCCGCCATCGGCCATCCGTTGGCAGGCGACTGGCTCTATGGAACCCCCAGCGCCGTGCGGCCGATGCTGCACGCCGCGGAGCTCGAAATGCTGCATCCGTTGACAGGTCAGACACTTCGCGTCGCGGCGCCGGTCCCGGAGGACTTCCTGGCCGAGGCGGCAAAGCGGGGGATCGCGTCATTCGGAGAGGACACGAGCGAGCTCGCAGGGCTACACGTAAGTGATTGAAAAGGCAGTAGAATAACGTTCCACCCGAACCCGTTGTTCATGGCATCACAGGAGATCGAGAATGAAACTCTGGACGCGATTCGCATTCGTCATGCTGTTCGTTCCGCTGGTCGCCTCGGCGCAGTTCCGCGACCTCGATGCGGCAATGTCGAACCTCGAGCGTGGCTTCGGCGGCGGTGACGTCGACGCGATCGTGTCGGGGATCGGCTCCGATTCACAGGTGCAGTTGCAGTTCCCCGGACTCGTCGATCGCGAAGGCTTCTTCGGACGCGATCAGGCCGCCTACCTGCTCGACGGCCTCTTCAACAAGGTCAAGCCGAGCGGCTTCGAGCGCGTGAGCGCAAAGGGCGCGCGTTCCGAGGGGCAGTACCACATCAAAGGACGCTGGACGACGGCGGCTGGTGTGCGCGATCTGTACGTCATTCTGCAGCAGAAAGACGGCCGCTGGACCGTGGTTTCGGTACGGTCGGCCGGCTGAGGAACACGATCACGATGAAGTTCGCCTGGATCGCCGTCGCGCTCGCGACGGCGATTCGTCTTTATGCCGGCGCGCATTACGCCACCGCGGCCATCGTCGCGGTGCTCGGGATCGTTGCGTTCTTCACGACCCGCCGCGCCGCTCCGCGCGTCGGCGCGGTATTGCTGGTGTTGAGCGCAATCGTCGACGCGGCGTCATTGTGGCGCGCAGACACGATGGCGCGCGAGTTCGCGAAACGCTCGACCGCCCACATCGCCGGCGACGTCGCTGATCTGCGCAGCCGCATGGCGGCGCTCGAGGCGGAGCTCGACGCCAGCGCGGTTCGCATCGTCAGAAACATTCACGGAAAGCAGAACAATCGCGCGGCGCTCTTCCTCGCGCTGAAGAACGAGATCGCCGATCACCCCGGCCGCGGCGCGCGGCTCATCGATGCCGAAGGCGAACCGATTGCGTGGTGGGGCGAGGACTATCGCGCGACGGCCAATCGCACGTACCAGTTCGACGTCACGAACCTTTACGTCACGCGCACGCGGCCCGGCGACGGCGCGATGAGCGTCGAGACGTTCGCACGCATCGAAAACATCGGCGGCAAACTGCCGACGCTGCATGGAGACGACGAATGGATCGTCGCCATGTTTCTGCATGGCGGATTTCCGCGGCAGGAGAGCGGCACGAAGCGCTTTGTCGTCGCACGGCGTCACGATTCGACGCTGTGGGTCGACGTCACACCGCGCTCTTCGTTCGAAGTGCTGGAAGCGTTTCGCGCGGAAGGCGCCACCGTCTCGGCGTTGCTCCTCGCGATCGGCGCGTTGATCGTGTTCGGTGCGATCGCGCGTACGCCGTTCGCGTTTCTGGCGCTCATCGTCGCCCGCATCGCACTGCTGCCGGTGACGCTCCCCAACGACCGCCTCGGCCTCTTCGACTTTCAACTGTACGGCTCGAAACTCCTCGGCCCATTCAGTAAATCGCCCGCCGATCTGGTGCTCACCGCAGCGACGATGCTGGCCGTCGTGACGCTGCTCTGCGGACGCTTTCGCAAGCTGCCGCTCGTCGTGCGCATCCTCTGCGCGGCCGCAGCGGTGTGGGGCTACATCCTTCTCGGCGAAAACTTCGTCGCCAACTCGCGCGTCAGTGCGCTGCCCGATCATGTCGTGCCCGCGAACGTCATGCAGGGCGTGCTGTTCGCGGCGCTGCTGCTGTTTGCCATCGCGGTCGTGCGCCTGCTCGAGCTCGTGTTCGCGGGATTGCACATCGAGAAAAGCGATCGCAACACCGCACTCCGCGTCGTGCTCAAAGCGGCGGCGGTTGCGTCGGTGGTCTATGTGCCGCTGCAGATTTACGGGCAGGCGAGCGCGCGGCAGTTCATCTCCGACACCTACGCGCCGCTCGTTGCGGGCGAGGCCGGACAGTTGCGGACGATGATCGAGACCACGCTGCAGAGCGAGTTCGAACGGATCGATCTCGCGACCGTGCTCCCGGACGACTATCGCCACACGAGCATGGACGATCTCGCGTACGCGCTGTGGCTGCGCTCCGATCTGTCGAAGTGGCGCGTGCCCGCGGTCATCACCATTCAGGACGAATTCACGCGCTCCCCCATCAGCCGTTTCGGCGTCGGCATGCCGCAGTTCGACGAACAGGGGATGCGCGAGAACGGCGAGGTGCTGCAGGTCGGCCGTATGCAGCGCGACCTCCTGCATCACGAGTTCGACGTCACGGTCATGGGCACCACCATCGGCCTCGGCAGCGTGCACGTGGTCAATCCTGCCGATCCCGGCGCGGCCGCGACCGCCGACGTCTATCGCGATTTCTTCGAAGAACCGACCGTCGAAGCGACGACGCTGCGGCAGCAGCGCGATCCGGCCGTCTACGACCCGCAAGGCAACGTGCAGAGCGCGGTCACCTATCGCCTGCCGCAGAATCCGGCGCATTACTTTGCGCGGCTCAAGACCGGACGCGGCGTATGGGTGCGCTCGTCCGATCCCGATGCCGGCGCGCTGTATGTGCGCCGCGGCGAGAACGCGCTGTTCGTGTTTCCGCTGCAGGTCACGACCATCGGCCAGGCCATTCGCCGCGCCGGCGGCGTCGCCGTCTGGGCCTTACTCGCTCTCGTCCTCGGCGTGGCGTGGCGCTCGACGCCCCGGGTGGCGACGATGCTGCGGCGCGGCCAGATCACGCTCGACTTCCGCTCGCGCACGTCCATCTATCTCGTCGCGGTGGTGATCGTGCCGCTCGTGCTGTTCGTGCTCTTCGTCCGCGCGTATCTCGCCAACCGCCTCGAATCCGAGTACGTCGAGCGCGGCCAGAACGCGCTCAACACCGCACAGCGCGTGATCGAGGACTACATCGGATCGCAGCAGCCCGCGTCGCCCGAACAGGTGCTCGACGACGAGATCTTCAGCTGGCTCGCGCGCGTCATCCAGCACGATCTCCATCTCTATCGCGGCGAACGTCTCGTCGCGTCGAGCCGCCGCGATCTGTTCGCCGCGCATGTCGAATCGGAGCGGTTGCCCGGCGACATCTATCTCGACATCGTGCTCCGCGGAAAGCAGCTCGTGCGCGCGAGCCGCGCGACGGGCGCGACGCGCTACGAGGAAATTTACAGCCCCATCAACCTGCGCAGCGGACGAAGCTACGCGCTCGCATTGCCGTTCATCGTGCAGGGGCGCCAGATCGAAGCGCAGGTGAACGATCTCGCGACGACCATCTATCTGTTGCTGATCTTCATCGCCCTCGCTGCGATCGCGGTTGCGTTCCGCATCGCGAGCAGCGTCACGCGTCCGGTGCAGAGCCTCGTCGCCGGCGCACGCGGCGTGGCGAAAGGGGACTTCGACGTGCGCGTCGCCGTCCCCGCCGATCCCGACATCGGCCTCCTCGTGACGACCTTCCGCGACATGGCCTCGTCCATCCGGCAGCAGCAGGAAGACCTGCGTCACGAACGCGATCGCCTGCAGACGCTGCTCGAGAACATCAACGCGGCCGTGGTCGTGCTCGACGGCGAACGCGAGGTCGGCGCGATGAACGCGATGGCGCGGCGCCTCTTCGGCGTCGAGTCGTTTCCGACGTTCCCCGGCGTGCGCGATTTCCTCTCCACGCACGAGCCGCGCAAGCTCGAGTCGCAGGAAATCGTCGTAATGATCGACGGCAACGAACGAACGCTGCGCGTGTCGCTCGTGCCGCTGCCGGACAGCGAAGAAGAGATGCTGATCGCGGAAGACGTGACCGAGATTCTCCGCTCGAATCGCCTCGAAGCATGGGGCGAGATGGCGCGTCAGGTTGCGCACGAGATCAAGAATCCGCTCACGCCGATTCAGCTCACCGCCGAGCATCTGCGCGCGCTGGCCGATCGCAACGATCCGCGCCTCAGCGAGGTCGTGCGCAGCGGCGTCGACAACATCCTCCGTCAGGTTGTGACGCTGCGCGAGACGTCGAAAGAATTCAGCGATTACGCGTCGACACGGCAGGTGCATCGCAAGCCGCTCGATCTCAAAAAGCTGCTCACCGATCTCGCGAACGGCTACGCGGAGAGCCGCGAGAGGGGCATCGATTTCGTGGCAGACATCGAGCCGACCACGCCCGCAACGTTCACCGGCGACGAGCGTCTGCTGCGCGGCGCGGTTGCGAACCTGATCGAAAACGCGTTTCAGGCCGCGCCGAACGGATCCGTCCGGCTCGAAGCGCAGGGCGTCGATTCGCGGGCCATCATCGCCGTCCAGGACAGCGGCCCCGGCGTTTCACCCGAGCTGCTGCCGAAGATCTTCGATCCCTACTTTTCGACCAAGTCGACCGGCACCGGACTCGGCCTGGCGATCGCGCGCAAGGCGGTCGAAGAACATGGCGGACGCATTCATGCGGAGAATGTGAACCCCGGTTTGCGCGTTGTCATCGAATTGCCGGTCCGCTGACGCCGGAGGTTGCTCGCGCTCGCGCGGATGAGCGACACTTCGCCGCAGCAGAAACTATGAAACGCCTGCTCATCGCCGCCGCCGTGATTCTGCTCGCCTCGCCGATCGCGCACAGCGACATCGACGAGACGCGGACGACGTTGCGGCAGCACATTCTGACGCTCATCAATCGCGACCGCGCGCTCTATCACCTCCCCCCCGTTGAGCTCGACCTCGAGCTTTCCTCCCTCGGCGACGAGTACTGCGCGAAGCAGATCCGGTACGGCACGAATGGCCACTACACGGTCGACGGCCAGCCGCCGTACATGCGCTATTCGCTGGCGGGATTCAATGACGGCCTCAGCGAAAACGCCGCGGCGTGGAGCGCGAATTACTCGTTCTCCGATCGTGCGCTGTACGAAATGGCGCGGCGTTCCGAGGACGCGATGATGGCGGAGATGCCGCCGAATGACGGGCATCGCAAGACGCTCCTCGATCCGCATGCGACCCACGTCGGCATCGGCGTTTCGTGGCACGGCGGCGAGTTCCGCCTCGTGCAGGAGTTCGTCCGCCGCTATGTCGATTGGACGCGCCCGCTGCCGCGCCATGCGAATGTCGGCGAGACCGTGACGCTCGCAGGCCGTCCGCTCAGCGGCATGCAGATCGAAGCGATCAGCGTGCATTACGAGAAAGCGCCGGAAGCAATGCCCGCGCACGTCGCGAACGCATTCGAGAGCTACTCGCTGCCCGACAACCGGAAGGATTACCTGCCGCGCCTCAAGCAGGACTACCGGCTCAATCAGAACGGCACGATCGAGATCACCCGCCGCGAATATGCAGACGGCCGCCGCGGCGACTTTTACGTCGGCAAGAGCGGCGACTTTTCGTTTCAGGTGCCGTTCACCGAAGGCGCGGGCGTTTACACGGTGGTGGTGTGGGTGACGCGCAAGGGCCACACGACGCAGATCGCCGCATCGAACATTTCGATCCGCGTCGCTGAGCCGGCGCCCGGAAGCGTGCGCGCGTCGGCGCTCAGCCGCTGACGTGGACGCTTCCGCTCCTTACGACGCGATCATCATCGGCGCCGGTCCCGCCGGTCTCACCTGCGCCATCTTCCTCGGCCGTTATCGACGGCGCGTGCTCGTCCTCGACGACGACAAGCCGCGCAATGCTGCCTCGCACGCGATTCACGGCTTTCTCGGTCAGCACGGCATCGACCCTCGCGAACTCCGCGCACGCGGCCGCGCCGAAGCCGAAGCCTCGGGCGTGGAGTTTCGCGCCGCACGTGCGACGAAGATCGAACGCGACGGCGATCTCTTCGTGGTGAACGACGAACTGCGCGCGCGGCGAATCGTGCTCGCGTACGGCGTGCGCGACACGCTGCCCGACATCCCCGAGATCGCGTCGTTCTACGGCACGTCCGTCCATCACTGCCCCGACTGCGACGGATACGAATCGCGCGATCAACGCATCGGCGTGATCGGCTGGACGAAAGCGGTGGTCGGCCTCGGGCTGAAACTGCTGCAGTGGTCCAGCGACATCGTCATCTTCACGCACGGCCACGAACGGGGCTGGGATGAAGAAGAACACAGCAAACTGCTCGCGGAACGCGTCACCGTGAAAGACGAACGCATCGTGGCAGTGACGGGCGCAGACGGCTGCGTCGATGCAGCCGTGCTCTCGACCGGCGAGCGCGTGCCGGTGCAGCGCATTTTCTTCACCGTCAAAGTCGAACGCACCTGCACGCTGGCCGAGGAGCTCGGATGCGAAGTCGATCCGCAGAAGCCGAACGTGGTGGTGGATGAGCATCGCAAGACGACGGTCGAGGGTGTGTGGGCGGTGGGAGATCTGGTGCCCGGCGCGCAGCTCGCGATCACGTCAGCGGCAGATGGTGCGATCGCAGCGATCGACATCAACAAATCGCTGCTCCCCCCCAGCCGAATTGTCTAGGAGTGCGGCGGCAAAGCCGCCGCTCTGTTACGCCGCGGCAAAGCCGCGGCTTTGGAGTGCGGCGACGCC
>JALYOB010000218.1 GCA_030857085.1 Acidobacteriota bacterium
GCCAGATGCCGTCGCGCACGAGAATGGTTCCGAGCGAGAGCGGCATCCACATCATCTTGTGCGGATCCCACGAGAACGAGTCGGCGCGTTCGAGGCCGCGCACGAGATGCGCGAGCTTCTCGCTGAGCAGCACCGACGCGCCGTGCGCCGCGTCGACGTGCAGCCAGGTGCGGTAGCGGTCGCGCAGCAGCGCGATTTCGTCGAGACGATCGAACGCGCCCGTGGCGGTCGTTCCCGACGTGGCGACGATCGCCATCACCGACGCGTCGTCGCGCGCCTCGACTGCGGCGAGCATTTCTTCGAGTGCATCGAGGTCCATCCGATGTTCGTCGTCCGTGGCGACTTTCACCACGTCCGCTTTCGGAATGCCCATGATCGCGGCGGCGCGGGCGACGGAGTAGTGAGCGTCGGCGGAAGTGAGGATGACCGGCCGCTTCTCGTTTGCGTCCGACGTGAACCGGGCGCGCGCGGCCATGAGGCCCGTCAGATTCGCGGCCGAACCGCCCGAAACGGCCGTTCCTTCCGCAGTCTCCGGATAGCCCGCACGATCGGCGAGCCAGCGCACCACTTCCTTCTCGATGACCGTCCCGATCGGACTCATCTCCCACACCGCGGTCGAGTTGTTCGTGAAGGAGATCAGCAGATCCGCCGTTGCCGAATCGAGGATGGGCGGACAGACCTGATGCCCCATGTACATCGGGTGATGGAGATGATTGGAGTAGCGCGTGACGAGCCGCGCCAGCTCGAGCGGCGCCGCCGGCTCCCCGCCGATGCGCACCAGCTCCCGCAGCTCCGACGCCTCGGTCCACTCCACCACCGGCCCCTCCCCCACCTGCACAACATGATCGAACAGCAGATCGACCAGTTCGTGAGCAAAACGGCGGGAGGCGTCGATGGAGGTCATGGGGCGGGAATTGTATGCGGCGAGGGATGGCGCGCGTCGCGCGTTCGCGCACGTTGACCAGTTGCCCGTTGCTAGTTGCCGCAACAGTTGCGGCTGACGGCGAACTGCGCGGCAACAGGCAACACGGAACGGGTCAACGCTTCAGAATCACTCGCGAGTTACCAGTGCGTCATCGCCCAGGCCACACCGCCCTGGCAACTCGCCACTCGCTACTCGCTACTTCACTCTTCCTCTTCATCCAGCACCGTGATCGGATTGAACTGATCGATCAGCGCTGCCCACGCCTCGAAATACGTATCGCGTTTGACGCGGATCGTACGCGCGAAGTCGGTCGCGTTCACTTCGTCCGCCTCGGCGATGTAGATCCAGCCGGCGTCTTCGAAGATCACAATGCGCCATCCTTCGTCGCGATCTTCGTACGGCTCGGCGAACGTGCCGAACGGCACGTCCGCGGGGATGAAGTGGCGCAGGTCGCGGTCGGCGTGCTCCCACGCCGGGAAGCCCGCCAGCCGCCCTCGCGAGCGGCTGGCGAATTCGATGTGCAGATCGCCCTCGCCTGCATCGGTCAGCCGGACGACGAAGTCGCCGACATCCGAAAACTGGTCGAGCGCAAAAGTCATCATGGAATCGAGCATACCGTGCACGGTTCTCCTCCCGTGCCATCCGGCGTCACGACCGTCACTTCCTGCGTTGCGTTGTTCGTGATCGTCGCGAATGCCCACGCCAGCACCGACGGCGGCGTCTGGATGTAGAGATTCGCGCGCTCGCCCGGCGCACCGGTGGTCATCCGGATTTCCGCGTACGCGGGCGTCTCGAGGCAGTCCGTACAGCCGTTCTCCAGCGTGAACGGAATGATTCGCTTCGTGCCGACGACCATGCGCGCTTCCGCCGCATCGGTGAAGGCGTAGACGCGCACATTCACGCGGTAGCGCGGATCGAGCGGCACGTCGAGCAAGGGAATCGTGCCGGTGGTGTACATGTCCCGCTCGTGCACGACCGGAATCGCCGTGCCGAGGTTTTCGGCGGCGCGGGAGACGTCGCGGACGCGGAGAGAGAAGGCGAGATTGTCCGCCTCGCCGCGCGGCACGAGGAGAGCGATGCCGTGCGGACTCGCGCCATCGAGCGTCGTGCGGCGCGAATGCGCAGCCAGCCGCTCGGCGCACGGATAGGTGACGCAGATGATCGGATCGATGTAGTTCGCGGTATCGATCGTCCAGTGGTTCGGATTCAGGATCACAGCCTCGGTCCGCCACTCCGATCCGTTCGCGCCGCGCGTGTTGAACAGAACCGGGAACAGCACCCGTTCGAGCGCGACGGGATCATTGCGGTTGAAGTACGTGAGCGCTTTCGTCGCCGTCGACGACGCCGCGGTGCTGCTGCTGAAGATCGTGACGTCGTACGTGCCGGCGGGGAGAACGGGCGGGAGAAACGTCAGCGCGTCGAGAGTGTGGGCGACGTCCGTCGCGGCGACGCCGCCGACGCGCACCGTGCAACCGGAGGCGCAAAGCGCATGGACGTCTGCGGCTTCGCGATCGAACGGGACGTACACGTGCGGCCGTTCGAACTCACTCGACGGGATGCCCGACGGATGCACTTCGAACGCGTTCGTCGCGAAGGTCGGGCCGCCTTTGCGGCTCGGCGTCACGACCGTCACCTGCTGGGTGGTGTTGTTGGTCACGGTGATGAACGCCCATGACATCGCGCCGCCGCGCACTTCGACGAAAACATCCGCGCGTGCGCCGTTGCCGGTTGCAGTTCCCTGCGGCAGATCGACCTCCGCGTACCACGGCGTCACCTCGCAGAGCCGCGGCTCGCAATCACGCTTGAGCGGCGCGCGCAGCTCGCTGATGCCGCCCGCCACACGATTGATCCTCACGCGAACGCCCATCTCGGCGGTGAACGCATCCATCGCCGGATCGAACGAGTAGATGCGCAGTTTCGTGCGATAGCCGCGCTCGAGCGGCACATCGAGAAGCGTGATCTCGCGCGCCTGTCTGGCGGTCGCCACCACAGCCGCAGGATCGCCGACGATGAGATCGGATTCACGCACGACCGGAATCTCGACGCCGTAACTCTCCGCCTCGCGTGCCGTGTCGCGCGCGCGCAACTCGAACGACATCGACGGAGCTTCGTCACGCGGCACGAGCATCGTGAATCCGCGCGGCGCATCGCCTCCCACGCGATGGACGAGCGCGCCCGGCGCAAAGCGCTCCGCGAACGTCTCCACCACCGCACGCATCGGATTGGAAATCGTCGCCTCGGTCACCCAGTGCGAGCCATTGGCGCCCGGCGCGTCGAAGAGCAGCGGAAAGAGAATGCGTTCGAAGACGCCGAGGTCGGGCTTGCCGTTCGGATCGAAATAGTGAATCGATGCGCGCAGCGTGTCGCCGCGAGTGACCGTCACTTCGACGCGCCCTGCCGCATGCGCGGGAGCGGTGAACCAGACGTTCCCCTGCTCGTCGACCACTTTGTCGACCTGCACGCCGCCGATGGCAACGCTGCACGACGGACTGCACAGCGGCTGATTGCTCGTGCTGCTGAGACGCACGCGCGTGCCGCCGGCGATCGGAACCGCGGAGGGCGTAATGCTGAACGGCAGCGCGGCTTCGCGCACGACGAACGTCGTGGTCGCGATGACCGAATCATTCGGCGACGGACGGAGCTCCACGCGGTATTCGCCCGCCGGCAGCAACCCGATCTGCACGGCAGTCGGCTCGCTGGTCGGAGGATCGACGGGCGTCGTGAGCAGGCGCGCGTGAATGACGAAGTGCTGGATCGAGTCGATCGTGACCGCATCGCCCATGGTCCACAACGTGACCGGAGTGGCCGTCGTCGGTTGTGCAGGCGTGATCCAGAGCGGAGTCGTGGCAAAGGCGCTCGCCGCCGAGCAGAGGACGAACAGCAGAACGGACGTTCGAATGCGCAACATGATTCCTCCTACTGACAAAGCAGGCACGTCGTCGCGCCGTTGGCGCTGATGATCGAGACCTGCTGCGTTTTGTTGTTCGTGACGCTCGCGAACGCCCACGTCAGCGTACGCGCATCGCTCCCCGCCCGGATCGTGAGATTCACGCGATCGGCCGGCGCGCGCGTCTGCAGATCGAGTTCACCATAAAAAGGCGTGGACATGCACGCGCCGCCGCTGCAGTTGCGCGTCAATACGACAGTGCGCGTTTCGGTCTCCGCGGAGTCGGGTTTTCCGATCACGACGCGCGCGGACGTCGACTGGGTTTCGCCGCCCTGATCGAATGCGTAGATGCGCACCTTGACGCGATAGCGAGGATCGCGCGGCACGTCGAGCAGCATCACCTCGCCGCCTGCGGCCATCTGGTTTTCGCGCACGACCGGAATCTCGCTGCCGAAGTTGTCGGCGTCCTGCGACACATCGCGCACGTTCAGATGAAACGACAACGACGGCGCCTCGGTGCGCGGCGCGAGGAGCGCAACGCCATGCGGGGAATCGCCACCTTCGTCGTGCTGACTCTCGAACGGGAAGAGCCGCTCGCCGCACGGAGCACCGGGCATCGGAAGGCAGATCAGCGGAACGACGGCGTTCGCGTTCGCGACTTCCCACGGATTCGGATTGGCGATGGTGACGGAGGTGCGCCACTGCGAGCCGCCCGCGCCGGGCGTGCTGAAGAGCAGCGGGAAAAGAATGCGCTCGAAGACCGAGGGGAGGATCGGCGCGTTCGGATCGAAGTAGTAGAGCGCGCCTTTGAGCGTGTGCTGCTTCTGCTGCGCCTGCACGATCACGTCGACGAGACCCGGCGCATGCGGCGGCGCGGTGAACGTGATGCCGCTCGTGCCGCGCGAGGAAGTGACCTGCAGACCGTCGACGATCACGCGGCAGGGTGTGTTGCCGCAGAACACCGGTTCCGCTCCCGTCGAGACGAGCGAGACCTGCACGCCTCCCACGACCGCGAACGGATGCGCGCGGAACGGCTCGCGCGGATCGTCGTTGCGCACCACGAAGCGGAAGGTCTCGGATGGGGTGAGCTTCTCGCGTCCGACGAAGACCTCGACGCGATACTCACCCGGCGGCAGCGTCTTTTCCGGCAACGGAATGACGAGCGGCTCGACACGCGGCGGACTGCACGGCCCGAAGCTCAGTTCGAGCGTGATCACCGATCCCGTGCGCGAGATGTGTTCGAGCCCCTCGCACGACGCGGCGTAATAGAACGTGATGGGCGTGCTGGTCGTCGGCGCGACCGGCACCATCCAGAGGTGCGTATCCGCCGCGCTTGCGGAGAGAGAGAAGAAAACGAGAAGAAAGAACACCAACCGGGAGATCGTTCGGGACAAGGGCGACCCTCCTTTTTGGCTCAACCGCATACAAGATATGCGATGCCGCCATAAAAGCAAGGGTTATTTGTCCGTGGGTTGTCCGTTGTCCGTTATCCGTTTGGGGTGATGCGTCGCCTCACCTTGAACGGACAACGGACAACGGAGAACGGCGTCAATCGTTCTCGATCCTGTAATTCGGCGCTTCCTTCGTGATCACCACATCGTGCGCGTGGGACTCGCGGAGGCCGGCGGCGGTGATGCGGACGAACTGCGATTTGGTGCGCAGATCTTCGATGTCGCGGGCGCCGGAGAGGCCCATGCCGGAGCGGAGGCCGCCGACCATCTGCGGGATCATCGCCGCGATCGAGCCTTTGTACGGCACTTTGCCTTCGATCCCTTCGGGCACGAGCTTCGTCACTTCGTCGGTGTCTTCCTGGAAGTAACGATCCTTCGAGCCGGCCTGCATCGCGCCGATCGAGCCCATGCCGCGATACGCCTTGAACGTGCGGCCCTGATAGAGAATCGTTTCGCCCGGCGCTTCATCCGTTCCTGCGAACAGCGAACCGATCATCACCGTATGCGCGCCTGCCGCGAGTGCTTTGGTGATGTCGCCCGAGAACTTGATGCCGCCGTCGCTGATGACCGGAATGTCGAAGCGCTCCGCCGCACGCACGCAGTCGATGATGGCGGTCAGCTGCGGCACGCCCGCACCTGCAACGACGCGCGTGGTGCAGATCGAGCCCGGTCCGATGCCGACCTTGATCGCATCGACTCCCAACTCACACAGATCGATCGCCCCTTCGTAGGTCGCGACGTTCCCTGCAATGAGCGGCGTCGACGGAAAGAGTTTCTTGAACTGACGCACCGTGTCGAGCACGCCCGACGAATGTGCGTGCGATGAATCGAGCACGACCACGTCGACCTTCGCGTCGATCAATGCACGCGCGCGCTCGATGCCGTCTTTCCCCGCGCCGATCGCAGCCGCAACGCGCAGACGTCCGAGCGGATCTTTCGCCGCCTGCGGATAGCGACGCGCTTTCTGAATGTCTTTGACGGTGATGAGGCCTTTGAGATCGCCGTTCGCATCGACGACGAGCAGCTTCTCGATGCGATGGTGATGCAGAACTTCACGCGCCTGCTCGAGCGTGGTTCCCACCGGAACGGTGACCAGATCTTCTTTGGTCATCCGCTCGGCGATCGGCAGATCGAACCGCGTTTCAAAACGGAGATCGCGGTTGGTGAGAATGCCGACCAGTTTGCCGTTCGCATCGGTCACCGGCACGCCGCTGATCTTGTATTTCTCCATGACCTGCAGCGCTTCGGAGATGCTCTGCCACGGGCGCATGGTCACGGGATCGACGATCATCCCCGCTTCGGAGCGCTTGACCTTGTCGACCTCTTCGGCCTGCCGATCGATCGGCATGTTCTTGTGAATCACACCAAGCCCGCCATGCTGCGCCATCGCAATCGCAAGCCGCGCCTCGGTCACCGTGTCCATGGCCGACGAAATGATGGGGATGTTGAGGCGAATGTCGCGCGTGAGGCGCGTGGAGACATCGACGAAGTTCGGATGCAGATCGGAGCGCATCGGCTTGAGCAGAACGTCATCGAACGTGAGCCCGAGGGGGATCGGATCGGCGAAACGATCGGAGGAAAGAGGCTCAGGCCGTTCGACCTCATGAAACTCGACTCGGCCGATGACCGGGATGTCTTTCAATACACGTTCGTCGCTCATGTCCCCTCCGAATTTCAGTATAGAACGCGAGAGGAGTGCACCGGAATTGCAGGCATCGACGCGGAGACCTGACGCGTGATGATGCGATTCACAGTCGAAGAGCGGCACCTGACGGAGGCAGACGGCCGTCCGGTGTCAGCTCCCGATGCGGTGGAGTTTCTCACCGTCGATGCCGAGGGGATTGATGACGCCGTCCGCCTCTACGTGAAGAAGGACGCGGCCGAACTGATCGGCAATGTGCTCAAGTTCCCCGGCTTCCAGGCAGTAGCGACGGTGCGCAAATCGAGCGGCGTGTACACAGTGCAGATC
>JALYOB010000219.1 GCA_030857085.1 Acidobacteriota bacterium
GGTGCGTGGCGACCAGGCGAAGCTGCCCTGGCAACTCGCCACGCGCCACGCGCTACTGCGCGCCCAGCGCGCAAAAATAAGGCGTGAAGCGAACCTGTAAGCCGAATTCTGTCTCCCCTTGCGGGGCGAGGATCATTCATCTGCCGCTCGCGTTACCGCGGCGGTCGAGCAACCTACCCGGACGCTCAGAAGGACACGGGCGAGTCCATTGCGTCCCTATTTGGTCTTGCTCCGCAGGGGGTTTGCCGTGCCGTCGACACTCACGTGCGACGCGGTGCGCTCTTACCGCACCGTTTCACCCTTACCTCGCCGCGCACCTCGCGATGCACGGCGGTCGGCGGTTTGTTTTCTGTTGCACTTTCCGTCGCGTCGCCGCGCCTGGCCGTTAGCCAGCCTGCTGCCCGTAGGAGTTCGGACTTTCCTCGACAGTCGCCTGCCGCGATCCTCCGATTCGCTTCACGCCACCGGAGCATAACAGCAATCACCGAGAGAAATTCTTGCAGCTAAATGACTGCTGTTTTAGTCACTTAGAAAGAATGTCGGCGCGCCGACATCAAAATTTCAGCCGGTTTTTGTCGTCCGAAAAGTATTCGGCCCAGTCATCGTCGGGTGTGCTCTCCCCGCTCGCTGCCGCTTCCATCTCGCGAATGAAAGCGGTCGGCGCGACGATCACGACTTCGCGCCGCTGCACGCGCGCCGCCAGTCCGCGGTCAGACGTGACGACGCTCCAGCCACGGCCGCTCCCAGCGCGTTCAGCGATCACGTCGTCCGCGCTGCGCGTACCGCTGAAGGCGACGGTGACGGACCCGAGATGCTTGGCAAAGCTGGGAGGTTCGGGACCGTCGAAGACGCAGGTGACGCGGGTCTGCCGGGCCCGGGCGAAACTGGCGAGGAGGCGCACGAGGCCCCGCTTCCCTTCCTCACCGTGGCGATCGACGCGCATGACGCCGAGGACGTTGCTGCCATCGATGAGGAAGGGCATGAGGCGGGTGCGTCAGCGCGGGATGCTCTTGACCGCCGCGTTCGGATCGCGGAGCGCGGCGGGCACCTGCGCCATCGCCTGCTGCGCTTCGGCGCGTGTGTCGAAGCGGCCGTAGAAGACGCGATAGCAGGAACGGCTGCCGAGGGTTTGCGGGGTGAACCAGACCTTACCGCCGCCGGCGCGCAAAGCTTTCTCGAGGTTCGCGGTCTGACAGAGGATCTGCACCTGAACCGTGTACTTGCCATTCGGATCGGCAGCGAAGTCGCGGGCCATGCTGGCATAGCGATCCTCGCCTGCCGGAGTGCGCGCGGTGACGCGCGGCAAGGCCGTGGTCGCGGCGACGGCCGCGGTGGTCGTCGCCGGAGTCGGCGGCGTCGGTCGTGGCGCCGCGGCGGTGACGCGAATCGGTGCGGGCGCGGCGATTGGCGTCGTCACCGCTGCAGGCGTGATCACGGTCGGAGCCGTGCTCGTTGTGGCTGTCGCGGCGGTGCTCGTTGCCGTCGTCGCGGTCGCAGGCGGAACCGGCGCTTCGGCGATCGTCGCAGGAGGCGCCGCCGCTGCAGGCGTCACGGGACGCGTCCGCACCGGACGCTGCACGAGCAGATCCTCCGACGACTGCTGCTGGCCCTGCCACCAGAGGAAGCCAAAGTATCCGGCCGCGCCGAGCACCGCGATCAGCAGCAGCGCGACAAGCAGTCCGCGGCCTCCGCGCTTGCGGCGCACCGGCTCCCGACGCGGCGTCGCTGCCGGTTCGGCGGTATCGAACACCGGCGCGGACGCCGTGACCGGAACCGCGGCGCGGCGGGCGGTCTCGATCTGCGCCTCATCGAATCCCCACTGCTCTTCGGTCGCATCGGCAGGCGGCTCGACGTTCGCCTGGATCGGAATCGACAGCGCGTCGCGCGGCGGCGCATCCCAGGATGGCATCGGCGCCGGCGCGACGACCGTCGGCTCCCGATCGATCGCCGTCTCGTGTGTGTGCGAGCGGGCCGGCATGTCGTGCGTGTCGTCGCCGAACGTCTCCGGCACCGGAAGTGGCAGCGGCGCCTCGTCGGCCATCTGATACGGCACTGGCTCGATCTCCGGCCCCGGACCATCGCTCGGCATGTTGATCTCCAGCGTCGGCTGCGCGAACGCCTCCGTCTCGTCTAGCTCGAACTGCGGCGTGGCCAGGATGTCGTGTTCCGGCGCCGGATCGTTCCAGAGATCGGCCGCGTCGGAAACGCCCGCTGTCGCAAAGTCATCGAACGAAAGTTCAGGTTCTGCTTGAACTTTGCGGATACGCGTCAGGACGCCGAGGGTGGCCAGTCCGTCGAGGAGCTTGTAGACGTTGAACGTTTCCCGTCCGGACGCGGTCGCGACTTCGTTCGCACTCTTGAAGCCATCGATCTCATTCGCAATCGCCTCGGCATCCTCGTTGAGGCCGAGCTTGCGCCAGACGTCGTCAAAGTCGGCGGTCTTGGCGAAGACCACGTTACCCCCCTCGAGTGCCTGCTCGAAGCGGCCGCGATCCTGCTCGGTGACGATCAGCTCGATCAGCACCTGCGGGAGGGAGAAGAGCGTTCCCTCGTCACGCTTCGGCAGGTAGTCGGCGACGATCGTGAACGAGCCTTCGGCCCAGGCGGCGATCGAGCGGATCACGCCGACGACCTGAACGCGCCGCGCCCAGGTCAACTCCTTGCGGGTAATGAAGCCGAGGTTGAGGAGCGCGTCGCCGAGCGTCTCGCTCTCTTTGCGCTTCGCGAGCGCCTGCTTCACGTGCTCGCGCGAGACCTTCCCCGCACGCATGAGAATCTCGTCGATGCTGTCGGAGCGATCGTTCGTGCTCGCCGACAGAATGTCGCCATTTTTGAAATAGAGGATCTTGATGATCCCCTCGTTCTCGAACCGGATCGCCCCGGTGAACTGCTCGCGCCACAGCTCCACGAGCCGCTCGACGAGATTGATCTGGCTGATTTCGCCTTCCAGCATTTCCGCCCGCCCTTTGTTTCGATGATATTGGCGCGCGGATTATCGCATTGTCGGGGGACGACGGGAGGCCTCCGGCGGCCGGGGCCGCGGGCCCCGGACCCCGCTTGCAGGCCTAGCCTCCGCGACACAGCTCGTTGTGATCGCACGAGTGTCGCGGAGGCTAGGCCTGCAAGACGGGTCCGGGCCCGTGGGCCCGGCCGCCGGAGGCCCCCGGTCGTCCTCTCTCACGAACGCCAACACCTGAGCACCTCGGCCACAGACCACGCCTGCGCAGCGCAGCCGCGGGGTGTGTATGGCGGTTCTGCGTCGAACACCTCGCTGATCGAGCCGATGCAGGCTTCGGTCAGATGGGGGCGGAAACCTTCGAGGAACTGGCGGCCGTCGCCGTCGTGCACCTTGCGCCAGGCGTCGACGAAGGGGCCGATCAGCCAGCCCCAGACCGTCCCCTGGTGATAGGCGGCGTCGCGCGTGCGGAGATCGCCGTCGTAATTGCGTTGGTAATCGGGGTGATTGCGGCCTAACGAGCGGAGGCCGGCCGGCGTCACGAGCTCGCGCTCGACGATGCGCACCACCTGTGGCCAGCGCGCGGGATCGAGGACCGGGTGATCGAGGGAGATGGCGAAGATCTGATTCGGGCGGAGGGCTGGATCGTTGCCGCCCCCTTCTGCGTCGACGATGTCGTAAAGATGTTGACCTTCTTCGTACCAGAAGCGTGCGTTGAAAGATGTGTAGACGCGCTCGGCGAGATCGCGCATGCGTTGCGCGGTTGCGATGTCGCCCGATTCGTGGAGAAACGACTCGGTGATGCGGAGCGCGTTGTAGAAGAGAGCGTTGATCTCCACGGCTTTGCCGCGGCGGGGCGTGACCACCCAGCCATCGACTTTCGCATCCATCCAGGTGAGTTGATAGCCCTCTGCTCCCTGCACGAGGAGACCGTCGGCGGGATCGACGTGGATGTTGAAGTGCGTGCCGCGGACGTGGTGGTCGAGGATGTCCACCATGCGCGGCAGGAGATCGCGCAACGTGGTGTGGTCGTTCGTGGCGCGGACGTAGCGCGCGATGGCGTGAAAGAACCACATCGTGGCGTCGGCGGTGTGATAGAGCCCGCCGTGCTCCCCTTCCGGAAAGAGGTTCGGGATCAGACCGTCGCGGATGTAGGAGGCGAACGTGCGCAGGATTGAGCCCGCTTCGCGATAGCGGCGCGTCGACATGGTCAGCCCTTCGAGGCTGATCATCGTGTCGCGCCCCCAGTCGGTGAACCAGTGATAGCCGGCGATCACAGTGCGCGGCGTGTCGCCTGCCGCGGCGATGCGCGCCTCGTCGGCCGAGCGGGTGTGCGGCGTGATGAGGAACTGGTCGGCGGCCAGGACGAGCTGCGCCGCAAAGTCGTCGTCGGCGCCGGCGCGCTCGAGGAGCGCGTTGCGGCGTTGTTCGTCCGCTGCGCGAACGGCTCGTGCGTCGAGCGCGTGCACGACCTCCCACGGTTCGACGGAGGCGACGATGCCCGCATCGCGATCGCGCGTGAGAGTCATGGTGATGATGCCCGGACTCCAGAGCGGTCCTTCGTGGTCGTACCCGCGATCACGTTCGAGGCTGTAGATCCACTGCTCGATCGTCGCTTCATCGCGGATGAATTGTGCGTCGTCCGCGAGCATCGCAATGCGCAGCGCCGGAAGGTCGCCCGTTTCGACGATCTCGAGCTCGCGCTCGCGCACAGTCGCGCTGCACTGCGGCCGCTCGGACAGCAGCCCTTCGTGATGGCGGAAGTTGACGGAAGGACGGAGGTGCAGCGTGACACTGTTTGCGCCATTGAGCAGGCGATAAAGAATGTAGGTCGTGTTCTGCCCATACGGCATGAGCAGGCGCTTTTCGATGCGGATCGCGCCGCTGCTGTAGCGCCAGACCGGCAGGCCGTGTTCGAGGACGAATTCGTCGAGGTCGAGCTTCCCTTCCGTGAGCCACTCCTCGAGATGATTGAGCATCATCGTCCGCCCGAGCGGCGCCGGCATGGCCGCGATGAGCAGCCCATGAAAGCGCCGCGTCGCCGCCCCGCCAATCGTGCCCGACGCATAGCCGCCGAGGCCATTGGTGACGAGCCACTCGCGCGTGAGGAGCGATTCCTGCGCGTCGCCGCGCTTCCAGCCGGTGAGGATGGGGATGGTCATTGGTGCGGGAAAGGTGCGGGAATCGCGCCGGGCGCGCCGCGGCGCGCGTGGCGAGCAGCGCGTGGCGAGTTGCCAGGGCCGCACTGCTACAATCGCGATCCCACCCGGCCGCTCGCGTGCTCCTCGGCACCGCGTATGAGCCAGGCTACATTCGAAGATCTGAAGGTTTTCCAGGCCGCGGTCGACCTCACCGTGGAGGTCTATCGTCTGACCGAGAGTTTTCCGCGGCACGAGCTGTACGGCCTGTCGGCACAGATGCGCCGTGCGGCCGTTTCCGTCGTGAGTCACATCAGCGAGGCAGAAGGGCGCTTGCTGTTCGGCGAGAGGCGCCAGTTACTGAGTCAGGGCCGGGGATCATTGTTCGAACTCGAAGCGCAGTTGATCGTCGCCGAACGGCTCGGTTACGCCACCAACACAGCCGCGCTACGCGCGAGCACGAGCAAAACCGGCGCAATGCTCATGGGCTTCATCCGCTACACACAACGCCGCGAAGCGCAGACAAAAACGAGCCGACGATCACCAACGACATAACGAAGCGTCATCCGCCCGGGCGGCAACGCCCGGGCCAACCAACTTCGAACCGCGGAGGTCCCGCGCACGATGCCGCCCAGGCCACACCGCCCTGGCAACTCGCCACTCGCCACACGCTACTCACTGCGCGCACCAACTACTTCGCCATCAACGAAACCACCGCCGCCACCGCCGTCCTCACCCCCACCCGCACCACCCGCTCCGGATCGGCGGGGGCGAATTTGCTGGAGTGCAATCCGGGCTGCGTGCCGCTTGCGATCTTCGTGGGGTCGCCGGCGCCGATGGTGAAGAGGGCCGTGGGGATTTTGCCGTTCTGGCCGAAGAGGCCAAAGTCTTCGCTCACCATGGCCGGGTCGATGAGCACGACGTTGTCCGCTCCGAGCTCGCGGCCGATCGCGGCGGTCAGACGTTCAGTGAGCGGCGGATCGTTGTATGTCGCGGCCACGGATTCGGCGTCGAGATGTTCGTACACCGGCGCGCGATCTTCCGGCACGCCGTGCATCATCGCGATGCCGCGCGGGATGCGCTGGATGGATTCGAGCACGCGATCGCGCACGTCCGCTTTCGTGGTGCGCACAGTGAGGAACAGGCGCACTTCATCCGGAATGATGTTGCGCTTCGTTCCGCCTTCGATCTTGCCCACGGTCACGACCACCGGATCGAGCGGCGAGCGCTCCCGGCTGGTGATGGTCTGCAGCGCAACGATCGTCTCCGCGGCCATGACCACCGGATCCTTCGTCGTCTGCGGCGCAGCGCCATGTCCACCGACGCCACGAACGGTGACGTTCACCGAGTCCGTCGCCGCCATGATCTGCCCGGGCCGATACCCAACCTTCCCCACCTCCAGCGACGCCCAGTCATGCAACGCAATGGCGTAATCGGGTTTGCCGAAGCGCTCGTACAAGCCGGCCGCCAGCATCCCTTCCGCACCACGCACAATCTCTTCCGCCGGCTGTCCAATGAGCATGACCGTGCCGCGCCACTGCGACTTCAGATCGGCCAGCAATCTGGCCGTGCCGAGTAACGTCGTCATGTGCACGTCATGCCCGCACGCGTGCATCACCCCCGCGTTCTGACTCGCATACGGCAACCCGGTCTGTTCCGCGACCGGTAACGCGTCCATGTCGCTCCGCACGAGCACCACCGGCCCGTCCCCATTCTTCATGACCGCGACAACGCCATAGCAGGTCATGTTCGGCTCGCGATACCGCCCGAATTTTTCAGTGACGTCATACCCGAGCGCGCGCAACCGCTGCGCAACGAAGGCCGAGGTCTTGACTTCCTGCCCCGACAACTCCGGCATCGCATGCAAGGTGCGATAGGTGTCGACGAGGTTCGGCAACTCCCGCGCAACCCGCTCATCGAGCGTTTGCGCAGCAGCGGGCAGGGCCAGGATGGCGAGGGCGATCGCGACGAGACGGTGGCTCATGCGGTGGACGTTAACACGAGGGACGACGAGGGCGCCTCCGGCGGGCCGGCACGGCCGGCAGCGCTGCCAGGCCAAGCCGTTACGCACGCTGTGAGAACTGACCGCGGCCATCGAGTACAGCGCGCGTACGGGCTTGGCC
>JALYOB010000678.1 GCA_030857085.1 Acidobacteriota bacterium
CCAGAGCGCATCGCGGCACTTAAAATTAAGCGGCACAATGCGAAGGCAGTCGGCGTGCGCCGCATTCACGATCGCACCGACGCGTATGTGGCCGAGGTGACGCTGAGCGATGGGGCGAAAAAGCGGGAGGTCATCGTGCGGCAGCCGTGCGCCGACGACCTCCACGAAGAAGCGATTCCGCCGGTCGAACGGGCGCGCCACGAATTCGAAGTGATCTCCACGCTGTCGCAGACGTTCGCGGCCGGCGAAGGCGAACAGACCTCCAGCGGTACGCGCTACGCCGTGCCGAAGCTGGTGATGTTCGACGAGCCGAATGCGGCCATCGTCACCGAGCGGGCGGATGGACGTTCGCTGGCCGGCATCGTCGCCGGAGCGGTGAAGCCGAGCCGCGTCACGAGCGGCATGCGGAAGGCCGGCACGTGGCTGCGGCTCATGCAGCAGCACACGCGCGGCGCCGATGACGGACGGCACATCCTCACCGCGGTCGTCCTGCTCGCGCTGCGCGACCTCGATCTCGCGGCGGCTGCCGATCGCGAGATCGCCGCAATGCACGGGAAAATCAAAGACCGTCTGCAGGAGCTCGAGAGCCGCCGCGCGGAACAGAAGTTCCCGGTGGTCGGCCATCACGGCGACTATCGTCTCGACAACATCTTCATCGGCGAAAAGCGCGTCGACGTGACGAGCTTCGGCGCGTTCCGCGAGGGGCTGCCGCTCGAAGACGTCGCGCAGTTCCTGATCGATCTCGAGCTCCGCTCGGCGATTCGCCGCGGGCGGCGTGCAACGCTGCGCGACGCGTTCCTCGAAGGCTACGGCGCGAAGATGACCGATGCCGATCGCGAGGCGCTGCTGCTCTTCTCGATCACCAAGGCGCTGCACATGCTCTCGCATCGCGGACATGAGTCGCGGCGCACGCACGCCGCGCTCAGGAAGATCATCCGCCGGAGCTTGTCGTAGTGCCGGGAGAAGCAGCGCGCGACATGACGTCCCCTGCTCCCGACGCGCGGCCCGCGGTCGCGGTGCTGATGTCGCGTTTTCCGACCGTCACCGAGACGTTCATCCTGCGGGAGATGATCGAGATGGAGCGGCAGTCGCAGCCGGTGCGGCTCGTGCCGATGCTCCGCGAGAATCCGCCGGTCATTCATGACGCAGCGAAGCCGTGGACGCATCGCGCGCTCTACACGAAATACATCTCCCCCGCGATCGCCGCCTCGAATCTGCGCACGCTGGTCCGGCGGCCGTTCCGCTACCTGTCGCTGCTGGCGAAGCTGATCGGGGGGACGATCACCAGTCCCGGGATGCTCGTGCGCACGGTGGCGGTGTTCCCGAAGTCGGTCTATCTCGCGGAGGTGTTGCCGAAGGAAGGCATCGGCCACATTCACGCGCATTACGCGACGCATCCGTCGACGATGGCGCTGATCATCGCCTCGCTCTCGAACATCACCTTCAGCTTCACCGTGCATGCGCACGACATCCAGGTCGATCGCAGTCTGCTGCGCTGGAAGCTGCGCGAGACGAAGTTCGTCCGCTCGATTTCGGACTACAACAAGCGCTTTCTCGAGAAGCTCTATCCCGCCGAAACGGCGGGCGGCAAGATCATGGTCGTGCACGTCGGAATCGAGCCGGAGATGTACGAGGAGAACTCGCGCAAGCTCGTGGCGATGAATGCCGGCGCGCCGAAGATCGTCTGCGTCGCCGCGCATCGTCCGTACAAAGGGCTGCCGGTGCTGATCGAAGCGAGCCGCATTCTCAAAGAGCAGGGCGTGGCGTTCGAATGCGACGTCATCGGCCACGGCCCGATGCGCGAAGAGCTCGAGCGGATGGTGGCGGAGAAGCAGGTCGGCGACGTCTTTCGCCTGGCCGGACCAAAGTCGCAGGATGAAGTGGCGCGGATGATGTCGGAGGCGACGCTGTTCGTGCTCCCGAGCATCATCGCCAGCGACGGGCAGATGGAAGGGATTCCGGTGGCGCTGATGGAAGCGATGGCCAGCGGTCGGGCGGTCGTGTCGACGTCGATCTCCGGCATTCCGGAGCTGGTCGAGAATGGTGTCAGCGGGCTGCTCGTGCCGCCGGGTGATGCGCAGGCGCTCGCGACTGCGATGCGCACGCTGCTCGAGAATCCGGAGCGGGCGAAGCAGATGGGGCTCGCGGGACAGAAAAAAGTGCGGGCGGAGTTCACGCTCACCGACTGCGTCGCGCAGCTGCTCACCCGGCTCGAACGCGAGGTCCGCGCGTGATCGCTGCAAAGATCGTCTTCTGGTTCTGCCTCGCCGTCTGCGTCTACATCTACTTCGGCTATCCGGTGCTGTTGTGGATCGTGAGCAGGCTCCGTCCGCGTCCGGTGCGCGAGGCGGAGGTGACGCCGATGATGTCGTTCATCGTGCCGGCGTACAACGAGGAGCGGAACATCGCCGCGAAGATCGAGAACACGCTCTCACTCGACTATCCGGCCGACAGGATCGAAGTGCTGGTGATGTCGAACGGCTCGACCGATCGCACGAACGAAATCGTCAGCAGTTTCACCGACCCGCGCGTGAAGCTGATCGCGTTGCCGCAGCCCGGAAAGATGGAAGCGCTCAACGAAGGAGCGCGCCGCGCGACGGGCGAGGTGCTCGTGTTCACCGACGCCGATTTTCTCCTCGATGCCCACACCCTGCGCGAGATGGCGCGCAAGTTCGCCGATCCGGAAGTCGGCGGCGTTTGCGGCGCACGCAACACCAACGTGGTGCGCGAGGGCGATGCAACGGGCGAAGGCGAAGGGATGTAT
>JALYOB010000679.1 GCA_030857085.1 Acidobacteriota bacterium
GCGCGTCGCCATCGCACGCGCTCTGGTGAACAACCCGTCGCTGATCCTCGCCGATGAACCGACCGGCAATCTCGATTCGAAAAACGGCGCGCTGATCCTCGAGCTCATTCGGGAAATTCATCAGACGCTGAAGCCGACGATCGTCATGGCCACGCACTCCGACGTCGCCGCCTCGTTCGGCGATTACGTCATTCGCGTCGCCGACGGACGGATTGCGCGCGCATGATCCTGCGCGCGCTGATCCTGCGGCCACTTCTTCGCGAGAAAACGCGCACCGCACTCACGGTCCTCGGCATCGCCGTCGGCGTGGCGGTGGTGGTGGCGATGCAGCTCGCGAATCAGAGTGCATTGCGCGCGTTTCGCGAATCGGTGGATGCGATCGCCGGCCGCGCGAACTACCAGCTCGTCGGCGAAACCGGTCCGCTCGATGAACGCGCGCTCCTCGGCCTGCGGCCGTTCTGGAACGAGGGCGTGCGCTTCGCGCCGGTGATCGACGTCGATGGTGTGCTGAACAACACGACCATTCGGTTGCTGGCTGTCGATCTGCTGAGCGATCTTCATTTCCGCGACTATCGGTATGCGCGCATCGAGACCGGTGCGCGGCAGAGCGAGGCGTTAGGCGCATCGCTGGCGTTGTTCGGTCCCGACGCGATCATCGTCCCCGCCCCGTTCGCACGCCGCCATCGCCTGGGCATCGGCAGCCGCGTCACGCTGAACATCGGCGGGCAACGGCGCACGCTCGTCGTACGCGGCATGCTCGAAGCGCAGGGTCCTGCGACCGCGTTCAACGGCAACGTCATCATCTGCGATATCGCCACCGCGCAGCGCAACTTCGGGATGATCGGACAGCTCTCGCGCGTCGATCTGATCGTGCCGGACGAGCGGCTCGTCTCGCGCATCCCCGTGCCGCGCGGCGCACGTCTCGAGCGTCCGACCCGCCGCAATGAACGCGTCGAGAAAATGCTGCGCGCGTTTCGCGTGAACCTCTTCGCACTCGCCGGTGTGGCGCTGCTGGTGGGGATGTTCCTCGTCTACAACACGGTGCTGATCTCGATCCTGCGGCGCCGCAAAGACGTCGGCGTTTTGAAGACGCTCGGCACCGCGCCGCTTCAGATTTTCGGCGCGTTTCTCGCGGAAGGTTTCGTGTTCGGCATCGCCGGCTCCGCCCTGGGCGTCGCGTTGGGCGTGCTGCTCGCGAGCGGCATTCTTCGCGCCGTCGGACGGACCATCAACACGCTGTATGTCTCGTCGCGACCGGAGTCGGTCGAGCTGACGCCGGGCGTGATTGCGATCGGCGTCGCGGTCGGAACGCTGCTCTCGCTCCTCTCCGCACTGCAGCCCGCGCTCGAAGCGGCGCGCGTGCGGCCGAGCGCAATGATTCGCGCGGGATTGCAGCAGCGCGTCGCGCGTCCGGGATTGCTGGTCGTGCTCGCAATTGCCTGCTTCATCGCCGGCGCGCTCGTCTCGCGCTTGCCGCCGGTCGGCGGAATCGCGGTCGCTGGCTATGTCGCGGTGCTGCTGGTCGTGGCCGGCTTTTCGTTTCTCGCACCGGCGATCGTGCGCGCAACGGCGCGGATTTTTTCGCCGCTGTTCGAGCGCACGTTCGGCATCGTCGGCAGACTCGCGGCCGCGTCGCTGCCGGCATCGCTGCGTCGCACCTCGGTCGCCAGTGCAGCGCTTTCGCTCGCGACAGGGATGATGGTCGCGGTCGCGCTGATGGTCGGCAGCTTTCGCGAAACGGTGCGCATCTGGGTCGATCAAACCGTCAGCTCCGATCTCTGGCTGCGGCCGACGAAGGGGCTTTCGAACGGCCACTCCGCGCTGTTTCCGCCGGAAGTCGCCGATGACCTGATGCGCCTGCCGTTCGTCGCCGGCGTCGATCGCGTGCGGGGAAAAGACGTGCTCTATCGCGACACGATCATCTCCGTCGGCAGCGGAGACTTTGACGTCGCGATCCGCCGCGGCGATCTGCCGATGGTCACGCCGCGCTCGCCGCAGAAAGCGTTACGCGATGCGATCCGGATGCATGGCGCCGTGGTCTCGGAGAGCTTCTCGATCAAGTTCGGCAAAGGCGTCGGCGATGTGGTCGAGCTGCCGAACGGACGCTTTCCGATCACCGGCATCTATCGCGATTACTCGAACGATCGCGGCGTCGTGGTAATGGATCGCGCGCTGTACGTGCGCGCGTTCGGCGATCGCGCGATCAATACGATCGTGGTCTATCTGAAGCCGGGCGTCACGATTCCTGCGGCGCGGCGGATGCTCGAAAGCTCATTCGCACCGAAGCATCACGCGTTCGTCGTCACCAACGGCGAGATCAAAAAAGAGGTGATGCGGATCTTCGACCAGACGTTCATGATCACGTACGCGTTGTTAGGCGTGGCGATCGTGGTGGCGGTGCTCGGCATCGTGAACACGCTCTCCGCGCTGATTCTCGAACGGACGCGCGAGCTCGCCCTGCTGCGCGTCGGCGGCCTCTCCACACGCGAGCTCACCACCATGATCGTCCTCGAATCCTCCCTCCTCGGCATCGCTTCGACGGTGGCAGGGCTGGTGATGGGCTACGCGCTGTCGTGGATTCTGATCTACGTGATCAACAAACAGTCGTTCGGCTGGACGATCGACTTTCACACGCCCGCGGCGCTGATTGCGGCATCGCTGGTGATTACGTTCGTCACCTCAGCGCTCGCGGGCCTCGCGCCCGCGCGGCTCGCACGAAGGATCGATGTGGCGAGCGCGATCAAAGCCGAGTGATATGGAG
>JALYOB010000024.1:0-5014 GCA_030857085.1 Acidobacteriota bacterium
CGCCACCCTCTCCCCGCAAGCGGGGCGAGGGGCAATGTCCCTTCTCCCCGCGATGCGGGGAGAAGGTGCCCGAAGGGCGGCTGAGGGGCGTTGCCGCCCTCTATCGCAACCGCTCGCGTCTTCTCGCCTCGAGGTCGAACACCGCCACCCAGCGCAGGATGTTCGGGTACGGCGGGTCGGGCGGAAGCAGTTGTGATGCGAGGCCGAGCTCGTCCGCGAGGAGCTCGGCTTCTTCGCGCACTTCACTCGTATCGATTCCTTCGACACGCGCGCGGCGGAGCTCGCGCCGCGCGAGATCGGCCTCGCCGCGCAACGCGGCTTCGCGTGCACGGATGAGTGAGAGCACCGGAGCGAGCGCGGGCTCGCGCGCGAGATCGTCGATGGGCCAGCTTTGCCACAGCGCCGACTGCGTTCGCATCGCAAGCAGCCGCAGCGCGCAGCGGCCGATCGCCGGCGGCGCGATTCCGGCCGCTTGCGCGTACTTGCGGTCGCGCTCATCCGCGTCGCCACCGCGATACGCGGCATACGCGGCCAGCGTCGTTCCGCTGAACGCGCGCAGTTCGTTGCCGCTCGCACGCGCCCGTTCCGCGCTGCGCGCGAAACGGCGCTGCGCTTCGTTCCAGTCGCCGAGGCGGAGCCAGGCCATTCCGGCAAGCTCGGTCGATTCCGCCTCCATGCCGCCGAGCCCTTCGCTCGTCGCGTCTTCCGCGGCGCGATCGAACAGCGCCGCCGCACGTTTCGTATCACCGCGGCTCCACGCGATGCGCGCCTGCGTGTAATGCAGAAACGCCGGACGGCGCATCAGCGCGCTCTCGCGCAGATCGCGTTCCGCGCCGTCGGCGTCGCCTAACGACGCGCGATCGGCGAGGACGAGCATCAGCCGCCGATCATCCGGCTTGCGCACGTCGATCTGCTGCAGCTCACGCCGCGCAGCCTCGCGATCGCGGTGTGCGAGATAGATGTGCGCCGCCGCGAGCCGCAAACGCCACGCGCCTGGACGAAGATCGAGCGCCGACTTTGCCAGTGCGAGTTCGCGCGAGCTGTTCGAGCTCGGCTCCGCCAGATAGCGCGCGAGCAGCGACTCGTACGCCGACGCGCCGTCGAGCCGCCGCATCGCCTCGCGGCCCCAGTAGTCGGCGAGTTTCGTGTTCCCCGCCGCGTCGAGAAAACTCGAGAGAAACGCGGGCGGAAACGCGGTCGGCGATTTGCGGCGGCCTGCCTCTTCGAGCAACTGAATCGCCTTCGGGCGATTTCCTTCCGCATCGGCGCGCAACGCCAGCGCGAGAAGGCGCTTCGTCTCGCGATCGCCGCGCACATCCGACGCGCGCACGTCGTATCCGTTGTCGAGCTGACGATTCGCATTGACGAACCACGCGGCCACACTCGCAACGACGACGAGAGCGATCGCAATCGCCGCGAGCTTCGGTGCAACGCGCTTGCGTTGCAGCGCCTGAAACCTGCGCGAGAGCCGTTCGCCGCCATGCAGCGCACGCAACTCCGTCGCGAGCTCTCCCGCATCGCGCGGCCGATCCTCGGGACTCTTTTCGAGGCAGCGCTGCACGAGCGCATCGATGTCGCGCAACAAAGCGTCGCCGGTCACCTGCAGATGCGGCGTTGGATCGTGCAGCAGCGCGACCATGCTCTGCGCCGACGACTCCCGTTCGAACGGCACGTGGCCGCTCATCATCTCGAAGAGAACGCAGCCGAGCGCGAACACGTCCGTCGCGGGCGACGTGCCGCGCACCGTGATCTGCTCGGGCGCGAGATAGCCGATCGTGCCGAGAACCATGCCCGGCTCGGTGGGCATGATCTCGGTTTGCGCGTGCGGGCTGCGCGCGGCAAAGATGCCGGTCGCGCTGCGGGCGAGTCCGAAGTCGAGCACTTTCACCCGGCCGCTCGTGGTGAGGAAGATGTTCTCCGGTTTCAGGTCGCGATGAATGATCCCGCGCGCGTGTGCCGCCGCCACCCCCTCCGCCACCTCGGCCAGCAATGCGAGCGCATCGCGCGGCGCGAGACGTTCGCGCTGCATGCGCGCGCGCAGCGTCTCGCCTTCGAGCAGTTCCGTGACCGCGTACTGCACGCCGTCTTCACTGCCGAAATCGAAGATCGAGAGAATGTTCGGATGCGAGAGCGCCGCAACGGCGCGCGCCTCGCGACGAAAGCGTTCGAGCGATGGCTTGTCGTCGAGCAGATGCGGCGGAAGGACTTTGATGGCGACGTCGCGATGCAGTTGTTGGTCGGTCGCGCGATAAACCTCGCCCATGCCGCCGGCGGCGAGGAGATCGATGATCGTGTACCGCCCGAGGCGAACCCCCGGCTCGATGCGCATGTGGTGCGGGGATTATCTCAGCGTGCGAACTGGGCGAGCAGCTGATCGCGGCTGAACGGCTTGCGCAGCATGGCGAACTGATTGGAGCGCTCGTCGCGCGGATCCGCGTCGGAGATGAGAATCACGTGCGCATCGGGATCGAACGATGAGACGAGCGTGTCGCTCGCGTCGGCATCGACGTCGACCACGACATACGCGTAGTCGCGTTCGCGCAGCTTCTCTTCCGCGGCGGCAACGGAGCCGACCGCGTCACAGGAGTACGCGTGATGCTGCAGCGCGGAAACGATTCCTGCGCGCAGATCGGCGTACGACTCGACGACGAGAACTGTGGGGAACATTGGACGATTGAGCGAATGATACGCCCAACCGTCCGCTGTTCGTCAATGCCGGACCGAGCGCCGCCGTGAGGTTGCGGGCGACGACTTCGCGGTGACTTCGATCTGCCCTGCGTTCGAACAGCTCGCGCCGCTTTCCGTCGTCACGTTGACGGTCCATGTGTACGTGCCCGGCTTCGCGTATTGCGTCGAGGTCGTGGCGCCGCCGCCGACCATGTCGTCGCCGAGGAGCCAGGAGACGGTGGCTGGGCAGGAGGGGGTGGAGAGAAGCGAGAAGGTCACGTTCTGACCGACCGTCGCTTTCGCCGGCGCGGAGACGAGACAGCTGACCTGACATTGCGGCTGTGCGACGTTCAGCGGACCTCCGCGGCCGATGTTGTTCGAGAACGTCGTTTCGTCGACCACGCGATCGTCGTTGACGCTCACGTAGATCGAATACGTTCCGCCGCCGACGCCGGAGATCGTCACGGTGCGCGTTTCCGTGCGCGACGCGCCGGCCGCGAGTGGCGGCGTGGCGACGCTGAACAACAGCACGTCCGACGATTGCGGACTCGCACCGCTGCCGATGCGGATGCGCGTCTGCGTTTCGCCCGCGGCGGCATTGCCGTTGTTGGCGATCGTGTACGTCACGTCGACGGTCTGTCCCGCGCCGACGGTCGTCTGCGACAACGTCACGTTCGAGACTTCGAGATCCGCGCGCGGCGCCGGCACGTTGCAGCTCGCAGGGGTGACGGAGAGCGGATTTGAATCCGTGCTGCCGTTCGCATTCAGCGCGCGCACGATGTAGGTGTAGCTCGTGCCCGCGCTCACGTTCGTGTCTTCGTACGTCGTGCCGCTGACGTTGGTCGCGATCACGGTGTCATTGCGGACGATCGAGTAACTGAGCGCGCCCGCGGCGGGAGACCACGACAGATGCACGGCGGCCGCGGTGCCGGAACAATAGGAGCCGCCGCTGAGTGTGAGCGGGCCGGGCGGGCGCGGACAGGGATCGACCACCGTGACGCCGCTCGACGCCGTGTCGGCGGTGCCGCTGTTGTTCACCGCGCGCACGACATACGAGTAGGTCGCGCCGACGGTCACGTTCGTGTCGTCGTACGACGTGCCGGTGAGTCCCGTCGCAATCGTCACATTGTTGCGGATGACCGAATACGACGACGCGCCGGACGACGCCGTCCACGTCACGCGCACTGCCGCGGCATTGTTCGAGCAGAACACCGAAACCGAAGATGTGAATGCGCCCGGCGGACGCGGACAAGGGTCAGTGAGCGTGATCGTCACCGGCGAGGAATCTGTCTGACCGTCGTTGTTCGACGCGCGCACAAAGTACGTGTGCGTCGATCCGACCGCGACCGCATCCTCGAATGTGCCGCTCGAGTCTCTCGTCGCGATCGCGGTGTTGTCGCGGTAGATCGTGTAGAGCGTCGCATTCGTGGAGCTGCTCCAGCTCAATCGCACCACAGCCACGTTCGACGAATTGCACACGCTCGACGCCTGCAGCGTGATCGCGCCCGGCGGCTGCGCGCAGATGTTCGCGGCCACGTTGACGATCGCGGAGCCGAAAGCGCCCTGACCGCCTTCGCCGCTCGCGTACACCTTGTACGTGTACGAGTTCCCCGCAGCGACAAAGTCTTCATACGAGGTGGCGGTCGTGCTGGTGACGACGGCCGAATCGTTGCGATACAGCGCATAGCTCGTCGCGCCTGGGCTCGCGGTCCAGGTGATGGTGACCTTCGCCGTGGGCGCCGGTCCTGACGTCGCGCAGGTGGCGTTCGCGGAGACGGCCGGCGCGGGCGGCGGCGGCGGACAGGGATTGCTCACCGTCAGCGTGACGGTGTTGCTGTCGCTGGGTGTGGTGGGGTCGTTCTGCTGCCCGATGGTGCCGACGTTCGTCGGCCGCACAAAGTACGAAACGGTCTGTCCGGCGGTGACGTTCGTGTCGATGTACGACGTGGTCGACGGCGGCAGGCTGCTTTGAATGCGGATGCCGTTCTTGTAAAGGTCGTAGTTCTCCGCGCGCGCGACACTGTTCCACGAGAGTTGCACGGCCGGGCGCGCCGAAAGGCAGATCGAGCTCGCCGCGAGCGCGGGCGGATCGGGAGGTTGGCAATACGGCGCGGTCAGCGTGAGGCTGTTCGCCGAAGGCTGTGTCGCGCCGTTCTGGTCGCGCGCCACGACCGAGTACGTGTACGTCTGCCCCGCGGTGACCGCGGTGTCGCTGAACGAGGTCTGGGTGAGGTCGCTCGCGATCGTCGCGCCATCGCGAATGACGCTGTACGCCGCGGCGCCGGAAGAAGGCGTCCAGTCGAATGTGATCGAGGGCGAGAGCGAGAAGCCGTTGCCGGAGCAGACA
>JALYOB010000024.1:5024-15668 GCA_030857085.1 Acidobacteriota bacterium
GCGTGAACACGCCCGGCGCGGCGCTGGCGGTGCCGGCGAACAAAAGCAGAACGAGGATGAAGGCGCGGCGTGCGTTCATGGAGGAGCGCAAATGCAACGATTGCGCTAATGATGCATGGCCGCCGTCGTTGCGTGGGATCGCAGCTGGTGGCGGGCGGCGGTCGGTCGCAGTTGACCAGTTACCAGTAGCCAGTTGCCGCGACGGCATCGCCTGGCCCGCATCTGTCGCCACTCGCCACTCGCCACGCGCGAGTCGCCACGCATTTCGCCCAGGCGACCAGCTGCGCGGCAACTGGCAACTGGCAACTGGTCAACGCGACAGCAACCGGCAACCGGTCAGCGCGCCATCACCGCGCCCCGTCAATGTCATGATCCGCCTCCATGCAACCGAAAAAGCGCCTCCGCCTCGATGTGGTCTGGAGCGAAGCCAAAGAGCTCGTGTGGGCGCGGCGGGGGCGGCTCTCGGCGGGGCTCGCGCTCATGCTCGTCAGCCGGCTGGCCGGACTCGTGTTGCCCGCCACGTCGAAGTTCCTCATCGATGACGTCATCGGAAAAGGCAAACATCAGCTGCTGCCCCTGCTCGCGGCGGCTGCATTCGCGGCCACGCTCATCCAGGCCGTGACCTCGTTCGCCCTCTCGCAGATCCTCGGCGTCGCTGCGCAGCGCGCCATCACCGACATGCGCAAACGCGTCGAGCAGCACATTCTCCGTCTGCCCGTCGCCTACTTTGATTCGACCAAGTCGGGAATCCTGATCTCGCGGATCATGACCGACGCGGAAGGCATCCGGAACATCGTCGGCACGGGGCTCGTGCAGCTCGTCGGCAGCATCGTTACCGCGGTGCTCGCGGTGTTCGTGCTGGTCTATCTCAACTGGACGCTCACGCTCATCACCATCATCACGCTTGCGGTGTTCGGCGGCGCGATGGCGTTCGCATTCAAACGTGTGCGTCCGCTCTTTCGTCAGCGCGGCGAGATCAACGCGCAGGTCACCGGCCGCCTCGGCGAGAGTCTCGGCGGCATTCGCGTCGTGAAGGCGTACACGACCGAAAAACGGGAAGACCTCGTGTTCGCGAAAGGAGTGCACAACCTCTTTCGCAACGTCGCCAAAACGATCACCGCCGTCTCGAGTGTCGGCGCCTTCGCCACGATCATCCTCGGCGTCGTCGGCGTGATCATGATGCTCGTCGGCGGACGGGCGATCCTCGCCCATTCGATGACCCTCGGCGACTTCATCATGTACATCTTCTTCACCGGTCTCCTCGCCGCGCCGGTGATGAACATTGCCTCGATCGGTACGCAGATCACCGAGGCTTTCGCGGGGCTGGATCGAATCCGGGAGGTGATGCGGCAGCAGACCGAGCTCGATGCCGACGCATCCCGCGAGCCGCTCGATGCCATGCGCGGCGACGTCGCGTTCGAAGAGGTTTCGTTCGAATACGACGAAGGCGTGCCGGTGCTGAAGAACATCTCGCTCGTCGCACCCGCGCGCACGACGACCGCTCTCGTTGGATCGAGCGGCTCGGGAAAGAGCACGCTCATTTCGCTGATCATGACGTTCAACCGGCCGAAGAGCGGACGCGTGCTGGTGGACGGACGCGATCTCGCCACGCTCCGTCTCCACGACTACCGCTCGCACCTCGGCATCGTGCTGCAGGACAACTTTCTGTTCGACGGCACGATCGCGGAGAACATCCGCTACGGCCGCCCCAACGCGACGTTCGAGGAGATGCTCGAAGTCGCACGCATCGCCCACGTCGACGAGTTCGTCGATCCGCTCGAGAAAAAGTACGACACGATCATCGGCGAGCGCGGAATCAAGTTGTCCGGCGGCCAGCGGCAGCGCATCGCAATCGCCCGTGCGATCCTCGCCGATCCGACCATTCTCATTCTCGACGAAGCAACGTCGAGTCTCGACAGCGAGAGCGAGGCAAAGATTCAGGACGGCCTCCGCGCGCTGCGCAGCGGCCGCACGACCTTCGTGATCGCACACCGCCTGTCGACCATTCGCGGCGCCGATCAGATTCTCGTCCTCGAAGCCGGCGAGATCATCGAACGCGGCACCCACGCCGAACTCCTCGCCGCACGCGGAAGGTACAAGGAGCTGTACGACCGCCAGTATCACTTCGAGAGCGATCAGTACGTGAATCCTGGGGAGGATTTTGTGGCGGCTCCCGCGCGCTGATGAGGGTTGTCCGTTGTCCGTTGTCCGTTGTCTGTTATCGGTTGTCTGTTATCGGTTGTCGGTTGTCCCGAGTAGCACCCCGAACGGACAACGGAGAACGGACAACCCTCACCGACAACCAGCAACCGACAACCACAAATCGACATTCACGCCCCTCTCACGCTCCTTTGATGCTAGTCTTCCCCCACAAGCAACAGACAACTGAATAAGGAGCCCCTATGAAACGGCATGCAGTTGCGTTTTCCCTCGCATTGCTCGTTGCGGCGCCGCTGTTCGCGGGTCAGCAACCGGATCGTTGCGGTACCAGGCAGCCCGGTGATGAGCAGATCGCTCGCATCGAGAGCGGCATTGCCAAAGGGCAGAAGGGGAAGACCTCCGCGGTCATCCCGGTGTGGGTGCACGTCATCAGCCGCGGCGCCGGCTTCGCGAATGGCGAAGTGCCCGACACGATGATCCGCAGCCAGATCCGCGTGCTCGATGAGTCGTACAACGGCCGTACCGGCGGAGCGAACACCGGCTTCGGCTTCGAGCTCGTCGGCGTCACGCGCACGCAGAACGCGACGTGGTTCAACACCGCGGCGACCGACATCAGCGCCGAAACCGCGATGAAGACCGCGCTGCATCGCGGCGGCAACAACACCCTCAACATCTATACGATCGACGGCGGTCCCTACCTCGGCTTCGCGTACTTTCCCGACATCACCACGGACCCGCAGTACGCGATCCTCGACGGCGTCGTCCTCGACTGGAAGTCGCTGCCGGGCGGCGGCTACGCGATCTACAGCGAAGGCGACACGGCGACTCACGAGGTCGGCCACTGGCTCGCGCTGTACCACACGTTCGACGGCGGCTGCAGCGTGAAGAACGACTACGTTTCCGATACGCCCGCCGAGTTCCGCCCGAACTTCAACTGCCCGATCGGCCGCGACAGCTGCAGCGGCTCCGCGCACCCCGGCCTCGACCCGATCTACAACTTCATGGACTACACGCAGGACTCCTGCATGTACGAGTTCACGCCCGGCCAGGTCGCGAGAATGCAGGCCGCCTGGGCGGCCTTCCGGCAGTAAGTCTCAGCCTTCATCCCTCCCGGCACCTTCTCCCCGCATCGCGGGGAGAAGGTCTGCCTGCCGGTCCCCCCGTCTCCCCTCGCCCCGCGATGCGGGGAGAGGGTGGCGCGTGAGCGCCGGGTGAGGGGCCTCGCCTCGCAGCCAACGCGTTGCGCTAAACGCTTCTCTTTCGCCAGATCAGATTGTCGAGCGCAAACGCGCCCGCTCCCGCCGCGGCGATGTAGAGAAAGAGCCAGCAGTACAGCACCGCAAGCTCCCCTCCATTCGCGTGCGGCCAGAACCCTCCCGACGCGTGACCCATGAAGTAAGCCGCGGCCATGAGACCGCTCGAGAGAAATGCAGCGGCACGCGTGAGCAGCCCAATGGCGATGAGCGCGCCGCCGACCAGTTCAATCGTGCCGGCGATGTAGACGACGTACGCGGGCGCGCCGGGCGGAATGCCGCCGAAGGCGCCGAACAATTTCTGCGCGCCGTAGCAGGTGAACATGACTCCGGAGATGAAGCGCATGATGCCGAGGATCTTCGGGGCAAGGGCGGTGAAACGGTTGGGGAGCGTGGTCATCGTGCAGTCCTTTCGTTCGCGAGATACTTCTCGAGCAGCTCGAACGTGCCGCCCCATCCCTGCGTCATCGACGGACGGCCGAGCACGAACGTGTCCCGCTCCTCGGTCGACTCGTTGATCGGAATCGCCGTCAGCGTGACGGTCGTCTTTCCGTCGCGCTCCGAGAAGGTAATCGTGGAGAGTGTCTCCGCCGGCCACGTTGGCGACATCGGATGACGCGTGATGCCGCCTTCCGGATTCGAGAACGACATCACGAACGTCAGCCGCTCCGGCGGCGCGATCTCGCGATAGATCCACTTGCCCCAGATCTCAGTGCCGTCGGGTGCGCGCAGCGCGTAATGCAGCGAGCCGCCGGCGCGGAAATCGTTCCGGTACTGCACGCGATCGAACCCTGCGGGACCGAACCACTGCTGCAGATGCTTCTCGTCCGTCCAGGCGCGCCACACCAGCTCGCGCGGCGCGTCGAACGTGCGCGTGATGGTGAACGTCGCATCGCTGCCCGGATGGTTGAGCAGCGTGTCGGCGAGACGGCTGAGCGTCTGATGGAGACCTTCCACCGCGCCGTATTGCTCGGCCACCTGGTCGCGCTGTTCGGCCGATTCGAACACCATGCGCATGGTCAGCTTCGTCCTGCCGCCTTCCTCTTCTTCGAACGTGACGAAGGCATCGAAAAGCGGGCCGCTGACGTGCGAGTACGAGAGGCGCTCCGGCGCGGCGACTTCGCGATAGATGTTCCGGTTTTTGAAGTCCGTGCCGTCCGGCCCGTGGAGGATGAACCGCCACTCGCCGCCCGCGCGCACGTCCATCTCTTCGATCGTGGTCGTGAATCCGTTCGGTCCCCACCAGCGCACGACGTGCTCGCGTTCGGTGAACATGCGGAACACGAGATCGCGCGGCGCGTCGTACATGCGGATCGCGACGATCTCGCGCGACGGATCACCGCCGGCGCTTTGCTTTGCTTCGTTGACTGCCATTCGCTTTCTTCTCCTTCTTCACTTTCTTCGTTTTCTTGTGCGCGCTCTGCAGCTCGCGCAGGTAGTGGTCGAGACGATCGAAGCTCTGCTCCCAGAAATCGCGGTAGTGCGCGATCCACTCGGCCGCGTCGCGGAGCGGACCGGCGTCGAGCCGGCAGGGCCGCCATTGCGCGTCGCGGCCGCGCGCGACGAGTCCTGCGCGCTCGAGCACTTTGAGGTGCTTGGAGACCGCGGGCATCGACATGTCGAACGGCTCGGCGAGCTCGGTGACGGAGGCCTCGCCGGAGCTGAGCCGCGCGAGAATCGCCCGCCTCGTCGGATCCGCCAGCGCGGCGAAAGTCGCGCTCAGTGCGTCGTCGCTTGAAACCACGAGGTTAAATTACCATGTGGTTAAGTACGGCCGCAAGACCACGATTGCTATCATGCGCGCCATGCCGCCGCGGGTCGTGGCCATCATCGCCACTTACAACGAAGAGCGCTTCATCGGCGGTTGCCTGGAGAACCTCTTCGCGAACGGCGTCGAGGCGTATCTGTGCGACAACGAATCCTCCGATCGAACCGTGGAGATCGCGTCGCGCTACATCGGCCGCGGCCTGCGCGCCATCGAGACGCTGCCGCGCGACGGCACGTATCGCTGGCGGGAAATCCTCGCGCGCAAAGAGCAACTGGCGGCGCAGCTCGATGCCGACTGGTTTCTGCATCTCGATGCGGACGAGATTCCGCAGTCGTCACGCGCGGGTGAGACGCTGGCCGATGCATTCGGCGCGGCCGATGCGGCCGGGTTCAGCGCGGTCGAGTTTCGCGAGCTGACGTTCGTCGCCACGCGCGAGGCGCCCGATCACGATCATCCCGGCTTCCGGCAGACCATGCGCTGGTACTACCCGTTCGCGCCGCGGCGCCTCCATCTCGTGCGCGCGTGGAAGCGCCAGCCGCAGGTCGATCTCGTCAGCACCGGCGGCCATCAGGCCATCTTCCGCGGCAGACGCATCGCGCCGCAGCCGTTGTTTCTGCGGCATTACCTCATCCTCAGCCGCGAGCACATGCTCCGCAAGTACGTGCGGCGGCAGTACGACGCGAATGAAGTGCGCAGCGGCTGGCACGGCTGGCGTGCGCGCCTCACGCCCGGCGACATTCATCTGCCGTCGCAGGAAGAACTGCGTTTCGCCGCGAACGAAATCGATTTCGACACGTCGTCGCCGCGACGCCGGCATTGCATCGAATGGTGACCGACGCCCGTCCGCTCGTGCTCTGCATCGTCGATCGTCCCGGCTGGGCGCACGATCGCAAGACGCAGGCGCTCGCCGCCGCACTCGCGGAGCAGTACCGCATCGTGACGCGGTATCAGTCCGAGTCGATCGCGAAAGAGATCGAGTCCGCCGATCTCGTGCTCGTCTATTACTGGCTGCAGATCGATCGTCTCTGGCGTTTGAAGCGTGCGTTCCGGCGCGTGCGCGACCGGCTGATGCTCGGCGCATGCAGCGAGTACGAGCTCGAACGCAAGTGGCGCAAGCCCGGCCTGGCCATGCTTTCCGATCTGCCGCGCGCCGTCTTCGCGAACAATCTCTCGCTCGCAAAGCATCTCGAATCCGCCCTCGGCCGCGGTGTGTTCTACACGCCGAACGGTGTCGACACGACGTTCTTCCGTCCCGCTGCGACGCCGCGGCGCAACGAACGATTGCGCATCGGCTGGGCGGGCAGCCTCACGAATCAGAGCTCCGCGCATCGCGGCGTCGACGAATTCATCCGGCCTGCCGTTGCTGCCGTCGAAGGCGCGGAGCTCGTGCTCGCAGCGCGGGAAGATCGCTGGCGCGGAGCCGAGGAGATGCGCGAGTTTTATCAGTCCCTCGATGTGTATGTTTGCGCAAGCCGCAGCGAGGGAACGCCGAACCCCTGCCTCGAAGCAGCGGCGTCCGGAGTGCCGATCGTGACGACGCCGGTGGGCAACATGCCCGAGTTCGTTCGCGATGGCCAGAATGGCTTGTTCGTCAGTCGTGACGCGAACGACATCGCATCGAAGCTGCGCCGGCTGCGCGATGACGCTCCGCTTCGCGAGCGCATGGGGCGCGCCGCTCGCGCAACCGCGGAGACGTGGGACTGGCGCAATCACGCGCACCGCTACGCCGAGATGTTCGACTTCGTCCTCGGCCGCCGCTGATTCAGGCTTCGTATTCCGCTTCGCGCATCAGTTGCGTGTACAGCTCCGCGAGCTGCGGATCGAGGGGCATGTCGGCGTTCTTCTGATGCCGCATGCGCGGCGATACCGCACGTGCAGCTTCGTCGAGCGTCTCGTTCGACACGTTCATGCCGGCGAAGCGGATGATGCGTTCCAGCTCGCGGCGCGGGTTCGTCAGCGTCGCCTCGTAATGCGTCACGAGCCGCTCGCCCGGCTTCGTCTCCTCGAGAATGCGCGCATTCGAAACGCGCCAGAGTTCGAGGCCCACTTCGAAGATCAGCCTGCGCCGCTTTTCCGCGGAGATCGACGTGCGCGCGGCCATCAGCAAGCGCTCGTGAATCGCCGACGCGCCGTCATGAAGACGGATGGTCGAATCGTGACGGGTGACGGACCAGTAGAACGGCAGCGTCGCCGGAATGAGCGTGCTCGCGACGAGCGAGGCCGCGGTCTCCGCCGGGTGACGGAGGCACACCAGCACTTTCATCGATGGCAGCAGCGTTTTCCAGAACGGCAGCGTCAGCGCGTTGCGCGGATCTTTCCAGCCCCACGGCTCGCGTCCGTCGAATTGCGCGAGGACGGTCTTTGCGTCGCGCGTGATCTTCGGCGTCGCACGAATGGTCGCGGGCGGCGCGAACCATGTTCCGCCGCTCGCAGCGAGCAGCCGTTCGTTGATGCGCACGAACTGGAGGTTCTCCCAGAAGCCGTCGGTGTTGTTGACGCTCGCGGGCATCAACTGCTCCGCCGGTCCGAGGTCGAGGCCGCAGCGGTGCAGGAGCTGAGTGACGAGCGAGCTCCCCGACCGCGGCATGGTCGCGACGCAGATCACGATCGGAAGCGCTCCCGCACTTTCTTCCACGTGTGCGGCGAGAAGAGCGCGTACACCGTTGCACCGCCGACGCCGATTGCCTGCCGAAGACTCACGAGCGCGTACTTGTCGCGCCGCAACGCGGCCTCCAGCGTCTCGGCGAGCAGGCGAAGTCCGAAACCGCCGCGCGTGCGCCGCGCGATGCGCCGAAACGCGCGCGCATCGGCCACGGCGCGAGGCAGCAGCGCGCAGCGTTCGAGCACGCGCAGATCGGCGTCGAGGAGACCGTCGGCGAGCCGCGACGATCCCTGGTTCGACCAGAGCGTCGGCACGCGATAGATCGCCACCGGCTCCGCGAGCGCGGCCACCGGATGCCGCTCGGCGATGCGCAGCCAGAGATCCCAATCGTCGGCGGGCGTGACTTCGTGAAAGATCCCGCCGGCCGCGTCGATCGCACTGCGGCGTACGACCACCGAGCACGACGGAATGAAGTTGCTGCCGATGAGCGGCCAGAAGACGTCGCCGGTCGGACACGCGCGCGGAAAGAGGCGCTGAGGTCCGACCGCGAGATTCTGGGTCGCGTGGTAGATCTGTCCGTACACGAGCGCGGCGTCGGGCGACGCTTCGAGCAGCGCAACCTGACGATCGATCGAGCCGGGCAGGCGCGCGTCATCGTCGTCGAGAAACGAAATGTACTTGCCCGAGCTCGCGGCGATTCCCGCCTTGCGCGCATAGCCGACGCCCCGCGCTTCTTCGAGGCGCACGTAGACGATGGCTTCGAATGATGCGCAGACCGCGCTCGTCTCGTCGCGCGAGCCATCGTCCACCACCACGATCTCGATATTCGAGCCGGCCTGCCGTGCACTGGCGACCGCGCGCTGGAGCAATTCGGGTCTGTCGTGAGTGGGGATGATGATGCTGGTCAACATCGGAGCGTTCGGGCGGCGCAGGCTATCACGCGCGCCACCGTGCCGCGCGCATGAGATAACGCATCGCCTCGAGCGGGTGTCCGCGCCGCGCGAAGGTGCGCGCGCCGAGATACCACTGACGTGCAATGCGGCTACGCGCACATGACTGCAGCGCGTCGTCGCCGACCTCGCTGCAGAAGCGCGCGAAGGCCTCGCGCATGAACGCGTCCGCGTCGCGCGCGTTGCCGAGCTTTCCGTCGCGACGCCACAACGTGATGAGCGCGTCGAGCTCGCGGTCGCTCACGCTGCGCTGCAGATACGGCTCGAGCGAAGGGCGCATGATCGCGCTCCATGCTGCGTGGAGGAGGTCCCACCGTTCGAGCGAGCGCGCGAGTGCGCCGTCCGGGTTGGTGCGTTTGGTGATGCCGACCAGCGGCAGCGTCTCGATCCTCCCGCGGCTCTTCATGCGAGTCCACAGGTCGTAATCCTCGGACAACATGTCTTTGTATCCGCCGGCGGCGAGCGCGTCGGCGCGACGGAACATCACCTGCGCACCGCCGACCACGTTGAAGAAGTGAAGCAGAAACGCGGTCACTTCCGCCGGCTCGTCGCGCTGCCATCGGCCGCGGTGATTCCCTGCGAGATCGGCGATGTCGTAGGCGCACGAGACGAGCACGACGTCGCGCTGCGCGTCGAGCACCGCCGCCTGAGCAGCGAGACGGCCGCGCATCATCAGGTCGTCGCTGTCGAGGCGCGCGATGTACTCGCCGCGCGCATGAGCGAGACCGCGATTGAGCGCCGCGGGGAGGCTCTCGCGCACTGCGGTCGTGATCACCACCACGCGCGGATCGCGCGCTTTCCACTCGTCGAGAATCGCGGCCGTGCGATCGGTCGATCCGCCTTCGACGAGGAGCAGCTCGAAGCCGGCAAAGTCGTGTTCGAGCACGCTGCGGATTGCGTCGGCGACGAATCGCTCGCTGTTGAAGACCGGAATGAGAACGGTGACTTTCGGGCTCATGCCTCCGCCACTGCTTCCGCGACTTCGCTCTGCTCGCGCCACATCCGCGCGTACAGGCCGCCGCGCGCGAGAAGCTCGGCGTGTGTGCCGGTGTCGACGATCTGTCCGCGTTCGAGCACGTGAATGCGATCGGCAGCGGCGACGGTGCCGAGGCGGTGGGCGATGAGGAGAGTCATGCGGGTGCGGTCGCTTGCGGCGAGATCGCGAATGGTGTCGCTCACCGCCCGCTCCGTGATCGAGTCGAGATTGCTCGTCGCCTCGTCGAAGATCAGCACCAGCGGATTGCGCAGCAGCGCGCGTGCGATCGCGACGCGCTGGCGCTCGCCGCCCGACAGTTTCAAACCACCTTCGCCGATGCGCGTGTCGAGGCCTCGCCCGCCCCGCTCCAGGATCGACGTCGCAGCGGCACGCTCGATTGCGGCGAGACAGTCCGCGTCGGTCGCCTCGGGGACGCCGACGTGCAGGTTGTCGCGAATCGTGCCCGCGAACAGATGCGTGTCCTGCGTGACGAGGCCGATGCGGCGCCGGAGATCGTCGCGATCCACGAGCGCGCTGTCGATGCCGTTGAACGTGATCGTTCCGCTTGTCGCTGTGTAGAGGCCGACCAGCAGCTTCACGATCGTCGACTTGCCCGATCCCGACGGTCCGACTAGCGCGACAGTCTCGCCCGCGCGCAGATCGAAGCTGACGCCGCGCAATGCGGCGGCGCCATTCGCGTACGTCAGGCGTACGTCGTCGAAGCGCACGCTCTCGAGCGTTCCGAGTTGCACGGCCGAAGCGCTGACCGCGTCGCGCGGAAGGTCCATCACCTCGTCGAGATGCCCGAACGTCGCGCGTGCCTGCTGGTAGCGGACGATGAGCACGCCGAGCTCCATCAGCGGCGTGAAGGCGACGAAGACCAGATAGAGGAACATCGCCAGGAACTCGCCAACCGTGATCGCGCGCTGATAGAC
>JALYOB010000220.1:0-5199 GCA_030857085.1 Acidobacteriota bacterium
GTACTCGATGGCCGCGGTCAGTTCTCACAGCGTGCGTAACGGCTTGGCCTACCAGCGCTGCCGGCCGCGCCGGCCCGCCGGAGGCCTCTCGTCGTCTCCCTCACGCCGGAGACCCGCAAGCATGCTATTCATCGAGCACGGCGATTGTCGCGCCATCGCCGCCCTCGTTGTCGGCGCCGGGGCGCCAGGATTTCACGGCCGGGTGCTTGCGCAGGTGCTCGCGGATCGCCTTGCGCAGCGTGCCGGTGCCGAAGCCGTGGATGATGCGGACGGCCTGCTTGCCTTCGAGCAGAGCGCGATCGAGAAAGCGGTCCGATTCATCGATCGCATCGTCAACACGTTGACCAACGAGATTCAGTTCTGCGGAGACCACGATCGCGACGTCGGCGCCGCTGCTCTTCGATTTTTCGCGCGTGCGCTGCGGTGATGGTTGCGGGGCGGGCGCGCCTTTCGGGACCAGATCGCGCTTCTCCATCGTGACCTTGCGGCCGCTCACGATCATGTGCACCTTCTCGCCGTCGATGGCGGTGACCTCGCCGACGATCTTGAACTTGCGGTGCTCCGCCTTGTCGCCGACGCGGATCTCGCGTTGCTCGGCGGGGATGAACTCCATCGCCCGATCGACCGGCTTCGTGATCGTGCGCATCACCTCGTTTGCGTTGAGTGAGCTGCGAGCGGCGCGATCCATATCGCGGAGATTCTTGATCTCGTTTGCGACGTGGCGCGAGACATCGTCGCGCAGGCGCTCGAGCTCCTCGCGGTAGGTCGTGCCGAGGCGGGTGCGTTCCTTTTCGAGAGCATCGGCTTTCTGCTGCGCGATCGTGCGTTCGCGTTCGAGATCGGCGCGGAGGCGTGCGACTTCATCCTGCTGCGCCACGATCTCCGACATCTTCTTCTGCAGCGTTGCCAGCAGGTGATCCGTTTCAGCGTAACGCTCGCCGAGGCGGGTGCGGGCGGATTGAATGACAGAGTCGGGGAGACCGATGATCTTCGCCACTTCGATCGCGCGCGAGCGGCCGGGAACGCCGGTGATCATGCGATAGGTCGGCTGACCGGTCGCGGAGTCGAACTCCATCGACGCATTCACGATGTGCGTGTCGTTCACCGCGAAACTCTTGAGCGCGGAGAGGTGTGTCGTGACCACGAGCAGACAGCCGATCTCGAGCAGATGCTCGATCACCGATGCCGCGATTGCCGAACCCTCCTCAGGGTCCGTGCCGGAGCCCAGCTCATCGAGCAGTACGAGCGACTTCGGCGTGGCGCGTTGCAACACGCGCTTGAGGCGCGTGAGATAGGCCGAGAACGTCGAGAGATGTTCGAGCACGCTCTGGTCGTCGCCGATGAGGACGTGCAATGCGTCGACGCACGGCAGCACCGTTCCTTCCGCGGCGGGGACGGGAAGGCCGCTCATGGCCATCGCGACGAGGAGTCCTGCGGTTTTGAGCGAGACCGTTTTGCCGCCGGCGTTCGGACCCGAGACCACGAGTGCCGATGCGTCGCCCGTGAGGTCGATCGTCAGCGGAATCACCTTGCGATCCGTCGGCTCTTCGCCCCATGCGTCGGCACGTGCGGAGGCGAGGCGTTCATCGAGCAGCGGATGGCGGCCGTCGAGAATGTGCAGCTCGCGATCGTTCGAGAACGACGGACGCGTGCCGCGCACCGTGTCGCTGAAAATGCCGCACGCCTGCAGGGCATCGAGCTCGCCGGTGATCGCGGTCGCTTCGAGGATCTCGTCGTGATACTCGAAGATGGTCTGGGAGACGAAGCGCATGATGCGCACGATCTCTTCGCGCTCCTGGATGAGCAGATCGGCGAGGTCGTTATTGAGCTCGATCGCTGCCATCGGCTCGATGAAGAACGAGGCGCCGCTGCCGGAGCGCTCGTGCAGGATGCCGGTGACGGCGTTGCGATGATCGCTGCGGACGGGGATGCAGTAGCGATCGCCGCGCATGACGATGAGCGGCTCCTGAATCGCGTCCGCGTTGCGATTCATGATGTCGTTGAGCGTGCGCTGCACGGCCGCGCGTTTCGCGTGAATGCGCTGACGGATCGCGCGCAGTTCGGCCGACGCTTCTTCGCGCAGCTTGCCGTCGCGCGTGAAGTATTTGTTGGTCTTCGTGAGCAGCTCGCCGAGGTTGGGGATCGTTGCGGCGATGGCAGCGAGGCGGGGGAAGGTGTCGGTGCGCGTGAGCGTCTCGCGCACAGCCTGCGTCGCGCGGACCGCGCGCACCACGTGCCACGACTCGTCGATTTCGAGCACGGTCTCGCGTGCGAACAGAGGCCGCAGATCATCGAGGCCGGCGAGGGGGAGCAAGCCCTCGGTGTGGAAGAAGCGAACCATCTCGCCGAGGTCCGCCTGCGCCGCGTCGCACTCGGCGAGCGTGCGCAACGGACGCCGTCGCGCGACCGCCGCCTTCCCGGGGACGGACTTGGCCTCCATCGCGACCAGAGTGAGGACGCGGTCGAATTCGAGGGTAGTGAGGGAGGAGGTGTCGTTCATTGAGTAGTTGCGAGTGGCGGGTGGCGAGTTGCTGCAGTGATGTTGACCAGTTGCCAGTTGCCTGTTGCCGCGCAGCTTGTCGCCCGGGCCGCACTGTCGCGGTAACGGGCAACGGGCAACTCGGTCAACGATTCTCCAAAAGAAAAACGGCCCGCGAGAGACCCGCGAGCCGTTCGAGAAGATGCGTGGTGAAACCTTAGTAGCCGGTACGGCGCTCTTCCGCGAGCTTCCGCAGCACTTTCTTCCGCGCTGCGATCGCTTTCCGCTTCCGCTTCGTGCTCGGCTTCTCGTAATGCTGACGCTTCTTCAGCTCGGAGAGGATCCCCGACTTCTCGCATTTCCGCTTGAAGCGGCGAAGCGCATTCTCGAAAGACTCGTCTTCTTTGACGTGTACGAGAGGCATTCCCCGATTCCCCCCCTTCGGCTTGAGCTGTTGAATCCCTGCGACGGCGATTCTAGGTTCGGTTCGTCCGGCGGTCAATCGCCCGGATCTGCCGTCCCTGTTGCAATGAGCCCGTAACGCCCCGCTGCGCCCGCTGATTCCGCAACTGCGCACGTTTTGTGTAAGTTGCACAGCCGTATGCGAAAGTCGCCCGTCACGACGCTCCAGATAACCTTCCTCACGTTCCTTTTTGCCGCCTGCGCGACCCAGAACGCACCGCAAACGAATCGCGCGATGACCAGCGGCGCGCCCCCCACTGCGGCTCGTCCGGTGGCGGAAACTCTCCACGGCGTAGACGTCGCCGATCCATATCGCTGGCTCGAAGACCAGAACGCGCCCGAAACCCGCGACTGGATCGCCCGACAGAACGCCTACACCGATCGCCTCCTAGGCAACCGCGCGGAGCAGGCGCGCTTCGCCTCACGCATCCGCGAGCTGCTCAACACCGAACGCCTCACCACGCCGACGTTCCGCAACGGCCGCTACTTCTACATGCGCCGCGCGGCGGGGGAGGACCTCTATTCGATCTACATGCGCGGCGCGAACGGAAAAGAAGAGCGGCTCATCGATCCCGCGCCGCTCAGCGCCGAGCACACCACCAGCGTCGGCATTCTCGACGTGGTGAGCGACGGGAAGCTGCTCGCGTATTACGTCCGCCGCGGCGGCGCGGACGAAACGGAAGTGCATTTCTATGACACCGACGCTCATCGCGACATCGGCGAGCCGCTTCCGCTCGCGCGCTATTACGGCGTTTCCATCGCTCCCGACAACAGCATCTACTTCACCCGAGCGACCGCGCAGGGTCCGCGCGTCATGCGCCGCAATGTCACCGGCGGCAACGAACGTGAGCTGTTTGGCGCCGGCTACGGTCCGGAGAAGATCGTCTACAACGGGATCTCGGACGACGGACGCTGGCTGCTCATTCACGTGCTGCATGGATCGGCGCCGAAGAAAACGGAGATCTATCTCGACGATCTGCGCGATGCAGCAGAGCCGAAGGTCGTGGTCAATGATCTCGACTTCCGCTCGTTTGCCGATTTCGCCGGCGACTCGCTCGTCATCCAGACCAACTGGAACGCGCCGAACGATCGCATCATGGCCGTCAGCAGCAGTGCGCCGGGGCGGGAGAACTGGAGAGAAGTCGTTCCGGAGAACCCGAACGCCGCCATTCAGGGCTTGTCGCTTGCGGGCGGACGCGTGTTCGTCCGCTACCTCGAGAACGTCATGCCGCGCATCGTCGGCTACGGTCTCGACGGCGTGAAGAAGGAAGACATCGCGTTCGAGACGCCGGGCAATCTGGCCGACATCAGCGGCACCTGGAGCGAGCCGGTCGCGTTCTTCAGTTTCAGCTCGTTCCACATTCCGCCGACCCTCTATCAATACAACGTGACCAGCGGTCAGCGGACGACCTTCGCGCGCGTTGCCGCGCCGGTGGTCCCGGAAAACTTCAAACTCGAACAGGTCTGGTACCCCTCCAAAGACGGCACGCGCATTCCGATGTTCGTCATGTCGCGCAGCGACATGCAGCGCAACGGCAGCAATCCCGTTTACCTCACCGGCTACGGCGGCTTCACCAGCAGTCAGCTGCCGTTCTTCTGGGCCGATGCCGTCGCATGGGTCGAACAGGGCGGCGTGTTCGCGCTGCCGAACCTGCGCGGCGGAGGCGAGTTCGGCGAGGCGTGGCATCAGGCGGGGATGCTGTCGAAAAAACAGAACGTGTTCGACGACTTCATCGCCGCGGCGGAGTATCTCGTGCGCGAGCGCTACACCTCGCCGCAGCACATCGGCATCGTCGGCACGAGCAACGGAGGCCTTCTCGTCGCGGCCGCGGAGACGCAGCGGCCCGATTTGTTCGGGGCGGTGATCTGCCGCTATCCGCTCATCGACATGCTGCGCTTCCACCAGTTTCTGGTCGGCAGCTTCTGGACTCCTGAATACGGCAGCGCGGCGAACGCGGAAGAATTCGGCTGGATCTATCCCTATTCGCCGTATCAGCACGTGAAGGAGGGGACGCGCTATCCGGCGACGCTCTTCGTCACCGGTGACGCCGACACCCGCGTCGCGCCGCTGCACGCGCGCAAGATGACGGCGATGATGCAGACCCGTGCGGCGAACGATGCCGCGCATCCGATCCTGCTGCGCTACCACGTGAGCGGCGGCCACTCCGGCGGCGAACCGCTGAACGTGCAGGTGAAAAATGCGGCCGAGGAGCTGGGGTTTCTGTGGTGGCAGACGAGTCGCGCGCGGTGACGCGCGC
>JALYOB010000220.1:5209-7180 GCA_030857085.1 Acidobacteriota bacterium
GTTGTCTGTTGTCCGTTGTCGGTTTAAGGTGCGGCTTCGCGGTCACCGGCCTGGAACGGATAACCGATTACGGACAACCGTCTTCCCTTCCGTCCACGCAGCGTGAATCGCACCTTCTCCCGGTTCTTCGACGTACATCCCGCGATCGCCGGAGGCGGTGAGGGTGATGTGTGACGGAAGCGCGCGGATCTGCTCGAGTGCCTTCGACGTGCCGGCGTCACTGCCGGCTGGAATGTCGACGTCGAGGATCTCGGGGCTGAGGTCATAAAAACGTGCGATGCCATCGGGCGTGAAGCCGACGCTGTCGCCGCCGGCGGTGACGATGTAGAGCGCCACGCGTCCATCCGCATCGCGGCCCGTCATGAGAGAACCGGTTGGACTGCTTTCGAACGTCAGCGCACGCGCATCGAAGCTCAGCGCGGAGGCGACGGTCTCGAACGAGGTGCGCCGCCATACGCCCGGCTCCAATGGCCGGCTCCGCACGTTCGCGCTCGCGATCTGTTTGCCGCGCGCATCGAAGAGCCGCTGCCGCACGTGATGCGCCGCGTCGGGAGGCGTCAATCGCAACGTCATTCGCTGCGGCATGGCGACGCGAGTCACGTAGCCGCTCTTCGCATACGTGAATGTCGCGAGCGTCTGCGCATCGGCCCGCAGTTCCGTTGCACGATGATCGGCGTTGTAGATGGTCGTGATCTTCGGCAGCCCCGGCGCATCGAGCGTCCCTTCCGCTTCATAGCCGACTCTCAAATCGACATTGCCGACGTGCACCACAACGCTCGACGCCGAAGTCGCCGCTGCCGTCGCGTAGCGGTACTCCACCACCACGCCGTCTGATCCTTCGTGCCGCGCGTGGCGCCCCTGCTGGTCAGTGAAGATGCGGTATGACCCGTTGCCCGTCTCGACGACTTCCTGCGCGAATGCGGAGACGGTACAGAAGGCGGCGATCAGGAGAGGGCGGAGGTAGCGGGACATGTGCATCAGGGTAGCGCTAACGGTTCTTCGTTGTCCGTTGTCCGTTTGGGGTGCGGCTTCGCGGCGAATCACCTTCAACGGACAACGGACAACGCTCAATGCAGCAGATGCTCGACGCGCGAGATGATCGCGTCGATCGCCACCAGATTTTCACCGCCTTCCGGGATGATCAGATCGGCGTGGCGTTTCGACGGTTCGACGAACTCTTCGTGCATGGGTCGGACGGTGGTCACGTACTGCTCGATCACCGATTCCATGCTGCGGCCGCGCGTTTTGATGTCGCGCACGAGGCGGCGCATGAAGCGGATGTCCGCGGGTGTATCGACGAAGAGTTTGATGTGGATCCGCTTGCGCAGCTCCGGCTCGGCGAGAACGAGAATCCCTTCAACGATGATCACCCGCCGCGGCTCGACGCGATGCGTCTCCGGCTTGCGCGCGTGCGACGTAAAGTCGTAGATCGGCACTTCGACCGCCGAGCCTTTGCACAACACGTCGATGTGCCGCGCGAGCAGTTCGGTCTCGAGCGAGTCGGGATGATCGAAGTTGATGTGATGCCGCTCTTCGGGCGACAGCCCTTCGAAGTTGCGATAGTACGAGTCGTGCGAGATCCACTCGATGCGGTCCTTGCCGACGCGATCGTGAATCGCGCGCGCAACCGTCGTCTTTCCCGAGCCTGTCCCGCCGGCGATGCCAATGATGACCGGTGCCGTCATGCCATCTCTTCGAGGCCAGCTTCGGTCATGAATTCTTCCGGATCGTCATTGCCGCACGTGCCGCAGACGATCGTGGTGACCTTGCCGTTGGTGAGATCGAACTCATAGGTCGGAGTCTCGCACTGAAGACAGATCAGATATTCGGGCTCGTCGCTCATGGGGCACAGTTTACCGTGGGAACGACGAGGGGCCTCCGGCGGCCGGGCCACGGGCCCGGACCCGTCTGCAGGCCAAGCCTCCGCGACACTCGTGCGAATACAACACGCTCTGTCGCGGAGGCTTGGCC
>JALYOB010000680.1 GCA_030857085.1 Acidobacteriota bacterium
GGGCGATGCGGAACTCGTGGGCGAGCATCGTGTTGATCTCATCGAGCAGCCCCGCGGTCGTCTTCACCGGCACGTCGCCGACCATCAGATGGCAGGACAGCGCGGGGCTCGAGGGGCCGAGCGCCCTGATGTGCAGGTGATGCACGCCGTGAATGCCCTGGATCTCGCCTAACGCGCGTGTCACCTCGTTCGGATCGATTCCGTTCGGCGTTCCTTCGAGGAGCAGATTCATCGACTCGCGGAGGACGCCGTAACTGCTCCAGAGAATCATCAGCGCGATGAGGAGAGACACGCCCGCATCCCAGGACGTCGAGCCCGTGAAGCGGATCAGAATCGCGGCGATGATGATTCCGGCCGACGAAACCGCGTCGCCGATCATGTGCAGAAACGCGCCGCGGATATTCACGTCGTCGCGGCTCTCGTGATGCAGTGACGCGGCGGTGGCGCCGTTGACCAGCAACGCGATTGCGGCTGTGATCAGCATCGGCATCGTCTGAATCGTGTGCGGTTGGTGAAAGCGCAGCACCGCCTCGCGCACGATGTAGAGCGTGAACGCGACCAGCAGTCCTGCGTTGATAAACGCCGCGAGAATGCCGGCGCGTTGATAGCCGAACGACTTCTGATGCGTGGGCGTGCGCTTCTCGAGGCGTACCGCGATCAGCGCGATGAGCAGCGCGGCGGCGTCGGTGAGATTGTGCAGCGCGTCGCCGATGAGGGCGAGTGAGCCGGCGTAGATGCCGATCGCGATCTCGCCGATGACGACGAGGAGATTCGCGCCGGTCGCGAGAGTCAGCTTGCGGGAAAGCGTGGCGTGATCGTGGTGATGATGATGTCCGTGCGACATCCCATCACCGCCGCGTCGACTTCTCCACCTTCTTCGACTTTGCCGCGACCTGCTCGGCCATCGTGCCGCGCTGCGCCTTCAGCTTCGCCGCGACGTCCGCGCTCGCGGTGGCGATGATCTGCGCCGCGAGAATCCCCGCGTTGCGTGCGCCGCCGATGGCGACGCTGGCCACCGGGATTCCTGGAGGCATCTGCACGATGGCGTAGAGCGCATCCAGCCCCTGCATCGCGCCGCTGGCGAGCGGCACGCCGATCACCGGACGGGTCGTGAACGAGGCCACGACGCCCGGCAGATGCGCGGCCATTCCGGCGCCTGCGATGAACACCGCGCAGCCGTTCGCTTCCGCGTCCGTCACGATCTGCTTCGCGCGCTCGGGACTGCGATGCGCCGACGCGACGGTGAATTCGTATCCAACCCCCACTTCATCGAGTGCCGCTGCCGCCTGCGACATCACCTCGGCGTCGGAATCGCTGCCCATGACGATCAAAACCCATGGTTCATTCATGACGTTGCTGCTCGCGCCTCCAACGCGCGGTATCCGATGTCGCGCCGGTAGCGCGCACCTTCGAATCGAACTTTCGGCGCGGCCTCATACGCTTTCGCCAGCGCCTCGGATAACGTCGCCGCGCGCGCGCAAACGCTGACCACGCGGCCTGCCTGATTGACGAGCTTTCCGCCGCGCTTGACCACGCCGGCGTGGAACACGACCACCGATTCATCGTCGACCGGATCAAACTCGACTTCCTGACCTTTGGGAAACTCGTCGGGATAGCCGTCGACGGCGATGACCACGCACGCCGCTGCTTCTTTTTTCCAGTTGAGCGCTTTGATGTCGCCGAGGTTGTTGCGGGCGACGCGGAGGCAGATGTCGGCGAGATCGTCTTCCATCCGCAGCATCTGCACCTGCGTTTCGGGATCGCCGAAACGGCAGTTGTATTCGAGCACTTTCGGTCCGTTCGGCGTGAGCATCAATCCCGCGAAGAGCACGCCCGTGTACGGCCGCCCCTCGGACGCCATGCCCTGGATCGTCGGATGGACGATCGTGCGCATGATCTCCGCCGCGGTCTCGCCGCTGAGGACGACCGCGGGCGAATGCGCGCCCATGCCGCCGGTATTCGGGCCGGTGTCGCCGTCGAACGCTTTCTTGTAATCCTTCGCCGGTGCGAGCGGCAGCGCCTTCTTCCCGTCCGTGATGACCATGAACGAGACTTCCTCGCCGGTGAGGAACTCCTCGACCAGGAGGCGCGTGGTGGCGGTGCCGAACTTCTTTTCCTCGTACACCATGCGCAGGTACTCGTCGGCTTCGGCTTTCGTTTCAGCGATGACGACACCTTTGCCGGCCGCGAGTCCGTCGACTTTCAGCACGCACGGAAAACCCATCTGTTTGACGGCCGCTTTCGCTTCATCGAGCGAATTGCACGCGGCGGCATTCGCGGTCGGGATGCCGTACTTGCGCATGAACTCTTTCGAGAAAACCTTCGAGCCCTCGAGCTCCGCGGCGAGCCGCGTCGGTCCGAAGATGGCGAGGCCGCGCTTCTGAAACTCGTCGACGATCCCGATCGTCAGCGGAAGCTCGGGGCCGACGATGGTGAGATCCATCTTCAGCTTTTCCGCAAAATCCGCGAGCTCGACGATGTCCGCGACGCCGATCGGCACACAGTCCGCCACCGCCGAAATCCCCGCGTTGCCCGGCGCCGCATACAGCTCCCGCACGCTCGGCGATTGCTTGAGCTTCCAGCAGAGCGCGTGCTCGCGCGCACCCTGACCGACGACTAGAACACGCATGTCGAGACGGGATTGTAATGGTTGTCGGTTGTCGGTTGGCGGTTCTCGGTTGAGGAGGTTCTCCGTTGTCCGTTGTCCGTTGAGGGTGGCTTCTCGCGCGCATCGCCCTGAACGGAGAACGGA
>JALYOB010000681.1 GCA_030857085.1 Acidobacteriota bacterium
ATGCTGGCCCGCGGCCTCGTTGAACCAGGCGAGGTAGTTCGGATGCGCGATCGCTGTGCCGATGAAGTACCACGCCAGCAGAATCGCTGTGACTGCGCGCGAGCGTCGCCAGAGCGCGACCGCCGCAACCGCCGCGGCGATGGTGAGGAAGGGATACAGCGGCAGCACGTGACGCACGCCGATGTTGATCCTGCTGGTCATCGATGCGCCAAGGATTGCGAGCGGGATGAGGGCGACGGGGTGGCGGCGGCGGAGGAGGAGAACGAGCCCGCGAACCGCGAGCGCGAGAAACGGCAGCGGCGTTTTGAAGAAGACGACGACCGGAAAGTAATACCACCAGCCGGTGAGGCTCCGCTTTCCGAACAAAAACGCGGGATGGCCGGCGCCGAAGTGGTAGCGCACGTAACGGACTCCGGCGAAGAACGGCACCGCCGGAATCGGTACGCGCAGCTCGACGAGGTGCATGCCGCGGCGGAACGGCTCGAGCAGGCGATCGCGCGCGCTCAGTGGCGGGAGCGGCGGCGCGCCGGCGAGCGTGTTGCCGTTGCGGCCGGCGAGCGGCGACGGATAACCGGCCGCCTTCGCCCAGTCGACGAAATCGACGCCGTTCTTTCCGAGTTCGGCCGCGCGCGTCGCATAGCGGTTGTAGCGCTCGACGAGATCCGCGCGCACCCATTCATAGCCGGGAACCTGGGCATAGCGTGCGGCGGTGTGCTCGATCGTGCCGGCGGGAAAAGCCCGCAGGCGAAGTTCGTCGAGGCGCCGCGCCTCGAATCGATAAAGCACGCAGACGATGAAGAAGCCGATTGCGGCGGCGCAGACGAGTTGCAGCAGTGCGCGAGCGCGTTCGCCGCGAAAGGTCGTGCGCGCGACGAACATCCGTCCCGCGAGCAGCACCAGCGCGCCCATGGGAAAGAACATGAGAAAAGAGAACTTTCCGCAGAGTCCTGCACCGACCGCGATCGCGAGCGTGAGCGTGCGCTTCCACGAACGGTCGTCGAGCCAGAGCTCGAATGCATAGAGCGCCGCGGCGATCGTCGCAGCAGCGGGAACGTCGGTGGTGGCGAGACCCGCGTGCCCGAGGATCGGAGGGAGGGCGGTGAAGAAAGCGGTGGCGAGGAGGGCCGCGGAGTTGCCGGCGATGCGGCGCGTCCAGAGAAAGACGATCGAGAGAGCGAGGAGAAAGAAGGGGAGATTGCCCGCACGGGCGCCGGCAAGATTGTGGCGTTCGCGATCGTTGCGATAGAGCAGCTCATTGCCGATCGCGGTGCGGTCCTGCCGCATCTCCGGCTTTGCGCCTTCAAGATATGCGTCGAGGCCGAAGAAAAGGCGCGCAAGCGGGGGATGCTCGACATCGAGGTCGTAGCGCCCGGTGAGCCACTGAAATCCTGCGGCGATATGAATCGGCTCGTCTACGGTCTGACTGAAGACGCGCCACGTCGAACCGATGCGCACGATGCCGACGATCGCGAGCAGTACGGCGGCCGCGAAGGTGGCGCGGCGTGAGGGGATCGCGGGCGGCATCGGGCGGATGTTAATGGTTGTCCGTTGTCCGTTCAGGGTGCGGCCTTGCGATGCGGCACCTTCAACGGACAACGGAGAACGGAGAACGGACATCCGTCACCCGCTATGATCGCCTTCCTATGAAAACGCTCGCCGCGCTTCTCCTCCTGCTCACGCAGCCTCTCTTTGCGCAGCTTCGTCCGGTGCATACGTTCTCGATCGTCGCGCGCGATCCGGCGACGGGGCAGATCGGGGTGGCGGTGCAGTCGCACTGGTTCGCGGTCGGGCAGATCGTGCCGTGGGCGGAGGCGGGTGTTGGCGCGGTCGCGACGCAGAGCTTCGTCGATCCGTCGTACGGCAAGCTCGGGCTCGATCTCCTCCGAGCCGGCAAGACTGCCCCTGACTCGCTCCGCGCTCTTCTCGGCGGCGACGCCTCGTGCGAGGTGCGGCAGGTGGCGATGATCGACGCGAGCAGCAACGTGGCCACGTTCACCGGCAGCAAGGACATCATTGCGGCGGGAGGCATCGCCGGAAACGCGACCTCGTCGACCGATGTCCCGTGCGGCTCCGCAGGCGGACGCATTTCGCTGGGCCGCGACTTCGCCGTGCAGGCGAATCTGATGGCGAACGAGCGCATCTGGCCCGCGATGGCGAAGGCGTACGCACAATCAAAAGGCGATCTGGCCGAGCGGATGCTCGCCGCGCTCGACGCCGCGCAGGCAGCGGGCGGCGACATCCGCGGCAAACAGTCGGCCGCTCTGATCGTCGTCAACGGCACTTCGACCGGACGTGCGTGGCAGGATCGCGTGTTCGATCTGCGGGTCGATGACGCGCCGCAGCCGCTCGCCGAACTGCGCCGCCTCGTGCAGCTGCAGCGCGCGTACAACCACATGAACGCGGGCGATCTGGCGGTCGAACACAAGGATCAGGCGCTGGCGCTGCGCGAATACACCGCGGCGGAGGAGATTGCGGCGACGACGCCCGGGATTCCGCAGAGCCGCTTCGCCGAGATGCTCTACTGGCACGCGGTGGCGCTGGTGAACATGAACCGCGTCGACGAGTCGCTCCCGATCTTCGCCCGCGCCTTCGCGCTCGAGCCGTCGTGGCGGGAGCTGACCTCGCGACTGCCGAAGGCGGGGTTGTTGCCGGAGGATGCGGGGGTGATAGGGAGGATTGTGGGAGTGAAGTGAGCTTTTGGAGTGCGGCGACGAGAGTCGCCGCTTTCACTCCGCGATACAAAAAGTAAAA
>JALYOB010000682.1 GCA_030857085.1 Acidobacteriota bacterium
ATATCAAACGGCGTCGGGCGACAGCACGCCGATCGAAATCGAAAGCGCGTCTTCGCGCGCTTTCGCAACGTGCCACCAGCCGCGCGGGATGTAGAGCCAGTCGCCGGCGACGAGCGTCGCGCCGATCGTGGGCGTCGTTTCGTTTTCGTACTGCATGTCCTTCGGCATCGCGCTGAGGCGCGGGCGCGGGTTGATCGTGTTTTCGCGCAGGTAGTAATCCTTCGTCCCGGCCGTCTGCACGATGAACACGTCTTCACAGTCGTAGTGCCAGCTGAAGCTGTGAAAGCTCGCGGGGGTGACGTACGCCTGCACGATCACCTCGCCCGGCAGCTCGCGCGCGAACGAATCCGCAACCGCGCGCAGCGCAGGCTCATGCTGTTCGCAGCGGCGCAGTACAACTGAGTAGCCGTCGCGAAAGAACTGCTGCACCTCTTCGAACGTCTCCGGCGCCCGGTCGAGCCGCAGCTTGCTGTTGCGCACGAGCAGCATGTCGGCGCGTGTGGCGACGAGGCGCGCGACCGTGTTCCAGTCGAGCATCGGCGCGAGCGCGCGGCCCAGCGCCGGCTGCGCGAGCGGAGCACGTTGGAAATGCTCGCGCAGAAACGTCTGCCGCGGCATGGCGCCGAGCCAGCTCGCGATCACTTGCTCGTCGCGGCGACGTCCTCTGCCGCCTTCGCGAACATCCCCGGCTTGTACGCGGTAATCGTCCCGGTGAACGCAGACGCCGCCACGGTCAGCGGCGAGGCGAGCCACAACTTGCCCGGCCCGCTCCGTCCCTTGTAGTTGCGGTTGATCGCGCTGACCGTGGTCTGCTCGCCTGTTTCCGAAACACCCGGGCCGCAGCCGATGCAGGCGCCGCAACCGGGATTGAGCACAGTCGCGCCGGCACGCTCGAACGTATCAAGCAGACCGTTCTCGCGCGCGAACTGCTCGACCGCGTGCGAGCCGAACTGGATGAAGAACTTCACCCCTTCTTTCACCCGCAGACCCGCGTCGACCGCTTCTTTCGCCACCTGGTGATAGAACAGAAAGTCGTCGACCTTGCCGGCCGTGCACGAGCCGCCGTAGGCGATGTCGACTTTCACGTCGCCGATTTCTTCGATGAACGCGCCGTTGGTCGGATCGGAGGCGATGCCGTGATCGGGATCGCCCGGATGGGCGACCATCGGCTCGATTTCGGAGAGCTCGATCACATGCACGCCGCCCGCGTATTCGGCGTGGGCATCGGGCGAAACTGCACGCGCGCGCAGCTTCTCGACGTCGATGCCGGGACGCATCGCCGCGATCCACTCGAACGTCTTCTCATCCGCTTCCACAATGGCCGTGCGCGCGGAGCATTCGGTGGCCATGTTTGCCAGCGTGGCGCGTTCGTCGAGCGAGAGCGTGCGCAGGCCGGGACCGGTGAACTCCATGATCCGGTCGAGCGTCATCTGCGGCTTGGCGTAGTTGAGGAGGATGTACAGCATCACGTCTTTCGCCGTGACGTTCGGACGCAGCTCGCCGGTGAGCTCGAAGCGGATCGACTCCGACACCTCGACGGTCGTGAAGCCGGAGTGCACGAGATTCGCGTACTCGGTTGCGCCGACGCCCCATGCGAGCGCGTTGTTCACGCCGCCCATGCAGGTGTGACTGTCGGTCGCCTGAATGAAGTCGCCCGGATCAATGAACGTCTCGCGCGCGACCTCGTGACAGATGCCGGGCGAGATGTTGTTGGTCGCCGAGAAGTCGCGGCATTCAGTGTGGCGCTGATAGTCGCGCTGCATGTCGCGCAGCGTCTGGATCTTGTCCATGAACGGTCGCATGCGCGGCACGTCGTCGGCGTAGATGAGGTGATCTTCGAAGACCGCGAACTTCTGCGGATTCGTGATCTCGTAGTTGCTGCCGTACTCCTGGCCGAGGAAGTAGTGGACCTGGGCGGTGGTGAATTCGTGCGTATAGCCGCCGTCGACGTCCACCACGACCGCATCGCCCGGTTTCACGTAGCGCTCGTTTTCAGCGACGCCGCGCATGTGCCCTGCGAGGATCTTTTCTCCCATCGTCATCGGACGCGGTTCGTTGTGCGGCACCGGAAGCTGCACGTCGCCGCGCTCGACTGCCTTGGAAAACGGGAACAGCCCGCCCCACTCGACGATGAGTTTCGTGATCGGGTCGTATTTGGCGGAGAACTCGCTGAGCGCGACCGACTCGCCCGCCTGCAGGCGCTCGAGCATCGCGTGCGTGCCCATGAGCAGACCCTGATTGATGTTGTTGCCGGCATGGATCGGTGCGAACGAGGCGGCGATGGCGATGCGGATGCCGCTGAAGACTTCGCATTGCGTCGCCGTCTCGCGCGAGCTGCCGACGCCTTTGCGGAAGCCGGAGACGATCACTTCGAAGTTGCCGTTGCGCAGCGCGTCGGGCGGAAAGAGCCGCTCGCCGTTGACGATGAGGCCGGCGTACGCGTTGCGGGCGATGTCTTCCGGCTTGTAGTCAAAGCAGACCCAGGCAGGCGTCATCGCGTCGGTGTTGATGTCGTCCATCAGATCTTCGACGCGCAAATCCTTCATCTGCAGATCGACCTCGCCGCTGAGCTGTTTGCGGATGAGCTCGGGATCTTTGGTGAGGAAGAGGACGCGTTTGCCGGGCGTGAGGGTGACGGAGTTCGCTGGCTTCATGGGCTTTGTTGGTAACACTCGTTCGCGGGGGGAGATTCTAACGAAACCACGAGGGGGCCTCCGGCGGGGGGGGGGGGGGGGGGGGGGGG
>JALYOB010000221.1 GCA_030857085.1 Acidobacteriota bacterium
GGCCAAGCCTCCGCGACACTCGTGCGAAATGAAGCAGCTGTGTCGCGGAGGCTCGGCCTGCAAGCGGGGTCCGGGGCCCGCGGCCCCGGCCGCCGGAGGCCCCCGGTCGCCCCCACGGAATGACAAGCGTCCGTGCGCGATTGAAGCAACCGCAATGCTCTACCGTTTCGACAACGTCGAGAAAAGTTACGGGCCGCATGACGTCCTCAAAGGGGCGACGTGGCAGCACAATCCCGGCGAGCACGTCGGGCTGGTCGGCCGCAATGGCGCGGGCAAGACCACGCTCTTTCGCCTGCTGCTGAAGCAGGAAGAAGCGGATCGCGGGCAGATCATCCGCTCGTCCGGGTTGACCATCGGACATGTCGGCCAGCATCTCGACGCAGAGCCGGGCATGTCGCTGTTCGACTTCGTCGAAACCGCGTTCGCCGAAGTGCAGCGGATCGAGCGGAAGATGCGCGCGATCGAGCACGACCTCGCTGATACGAGCAAGCCGGCGGCAGAGCACGAGAAACTGCTCGAAAAATACGCCGAGCTGCAGAACGACTACGAACATGCGGACGGCTACACCTTGCATGCGGAAGTCGAGCGCGTGCTCACCGGCGTCGGCTTCAACGACAAGGACGAGTGGGGCCGCCCGATTCACGAGTTCAGCGGCGGACAGCAGAACCGGGCCATGCTCGCGCGCGTGCTGCTGACGCGTGTCGATCTGCTGCTGCTCGATGAGCCGACCAACCACCTCGACCTCAAAGGCATCGAGTTCCTCGAAGAGTTTCTGCAGGACTTCAAAGGCAGCTACCTGCTCATCTCCCACGACCGTACGTTTCTCAACAGGACGGTCGGGAAGATCGTCGAGCTCGCGCACGGAAAACTGGTCGAATATCAGGGCAACTACGAGCGCTTCCTCCAGCTCCGCGGTGAGCGGATGGAGAAGATGGCCAAGGATTACGAGCGGCAGCAGGAAGTGATCGCGGAGACGCAGGACTTCATCCGCCGCAACCTCGCCGGCCAGAAAACCAAGCAGGCGAAATCGCGACGGAAGATGCTCGAGAAGATGGACGAGCTCGAACGTCCGGAGACCGACGAGACGCTCGCGAAATTCAATCTCGATGGCGGCGCGCGCTCCGGCGCGATCGCCATGACCGCCGATCGCCTTTCGGCGGGTTACGCGACCAAGACCGTGGTCTCGAACTTCAGCCTGCAGGTCCGTCGCGGCGAGCGTTACGCGATCATGGGACCGAACGGCTCCGGAAAATCGACGCTGCTCAAAACGTTCGCCGGCCGGGTTACGCCGCTCGCCGGTTCCGTCTCCTACGGCCACAACGTTCAACTCGGCTACTACGATCAAACCCTCGGCGACCTCAAGCCGAATGGCAGCGTGCTCGACGAGATCTGGAATCTCGACACCACGCAGACCGAGGAGCAGGTGCGGTCGTATCTGGCGCGCTTTTCGTTTTTCGACGACGACGTCTACAAGAAAACGCGCGACCTGTCGGGCGGTGAAAAAGGACGTCTCGCGCTCGCGAAGATCATGCATCAGGGCGGCAACGTGATGCTGCTCGACGAGCCGACCAACCACCTCGACGTCTACACGCGCGAGGCGCTGGAGGAAGCGCTCGAGAACTTCACCGGAGCGCTGATCGTCGTCTCGCACGACCGCTACTTCGTCGATCGGGTGGCCGAGAACATCATCGTCGTCGAAGACGGCGAGGCAGAGGTTTACTCCGGCAACTACAGCGAGCTGGTGGCGCGCCTCAAAGAAGGAGAAGCGGCTCCGGTGAAAGTCGAGTTGCCGCGCGTGGCCGCGGCGACGGTGAAAGCCGCGGCGCCCGCGCCTGTACCGGTTGCGGCGGCACCGAAGCTGGTGATCGATCGCACCGAGCAGAAGAAGCGCGACAAGCGGATCAAGAAGATCGAAGAAGAGATCGCGCAGATCGAAGCGCGCATCGCGTCGGCGGAAGGGGAGCGCGAGCGCAACGATCTCCTCCTCTGCTCGCAGGAAGTCTTTCGCGACGGCGATCGGGTGAAGAAGATCCACCAGCAGAATCACGATCTCAAGTCGATGATCGATCTGCTGTACGGCAAGTGGGAAACGCTTTCGAAAGAGAAAGACGAGCTCGAGGCGGCGCCGGTCTGATGGACGCGACGATCATCGCCATCGGCTCGGAGATGCTCGGGCCCGTTCGCGTCGACACGAACTCGCTGAAGATCACGGCGGCGCTGGAGAGCTACGGCATTCCGGTCGTCCGCAAGTCGATCGTGGGCGATCTGCTCTCGGACGTCGTTGCGGAGATTCGCGCCGCGCACGCACGCGCCGACATCGTGATCATGACCGGCGGCCTTGGGCCGACGGAAGACGATCTGACGCGGGAGGCGCTCGCTGAGGCATTCGGCCTCACGATGCGCGTCGAGCAGTCGATCATCGACAAGCTCGAAGCACGCTTCGCGGCGCGCGGCTGGAAGATGCCGGACGTGAATCGCAAACAGGCGAACGTCTTTGTCGGCCAGACCACGCTCAACAATGAACGCGGCACCGCGCCCGGCTTTCACATCGAGACCGGCGGCAGGCATGTGTGGGTTTTTCCGGGCGTGCCACACGAGCTGGAGTGGATGGTCGCGACGTATCTCACGCCGTGGCTCGACGAGATCAGCGGCGGACGCTCGCGTTACCGTCGCGTGGTGAAGATCGCCGGCATCACCGAATCGGGTGTCGAAGAAAAACTGCAGCCGTATTACGAGAAGCATCCCGGCGAGCTGGTGACCATTCTCGCGAGCGGTGGCCATGTCGAGATTCACCTCAGCGCCGACGGCAATGAAGCGGACGCGAAGGCGGAGATCGCGCAACGCGAAACGGAACTGCAGGAGATCTTCGGCACGCGCATCTTCGGCTACGACGACGACACACTCGAGAGCGTGTTAGGCGCACTGCTCAAAGAGCGCGGACAAACGGTGGCGACGGCGGAGTCGTGCACGGGCGGCCTCGTTGGCTCGCGCATCACCGATGTTGCCGGCAGCTCGGCGTATTACATGGGTGGCGGCGTCTGCTACACCGCCGCGGCGAAGATGGATCTCGCGCATGTGCCCGAGGAGTTGATCCGGGCGCATGGAGAAGTGTCGGAAGAGGTAGCGATCGCGCTCGCGCGCGGCATCCGCGAACGCTTCGGGACGACATGGGGCGTCGGCGTCACCGGCATCGCCGGCCCGACCGGCGGCACACCGGACAAACCGGTGGGCACTGTGCACATCGCAGTGGCAGGGCCGGTCGAAAAACACCGGAAGCTGCTGTGGCAGGGACCGCGCACGATCGTGAAGTGGTACTCGTCGCAGCAGGCGCTGGATTTGTTGAGAAGGGCGATATTGGGCTGAAGCTCGTAGCGAGTGGCGTGTGGCGAGTTCAGGGAGGTGTATCGCCCGAGCGACGCTGCCCTGGCCACTCGCTACACGCCACTCGCCACTGCGCGCGCAGTCGCGCCGCCTACCCGTTCTTCAACCGCAGCACGTTCGTGATCACGTCGTTGTAGAGCACGACGAGCATCAGTGTCGCGAGCACGGCGAAGCCGGCCTGCTGGATGCGTTCTTTCACGCGCATGGAGAGGTCGCGGCGGGCGGCGCCTTCGATGATGAGGATCATGATGTGGCCGCCGTCGAGCACCGGGATCGGCAGGAGGTTCATCACGCCGAGCTGCAGGGAGATCATGGCCATGAGGCCGACCAGCGGCAGCCAGCCGCGACGCAGCATCTCGCCCGAAATGCGCGCGATGTTGATCGGGCCGCTCAGCTCCTTCACGCTGCCTTCGCTGCGGAACATCCGTCCGAGCGCGGCCATCGCGTACTTCAGCATCTTGAGGTTTTCGTTGACGCTGAACTTGAGGGCGGGGATGAGGCTGAGCTTGAGCACCGTCGTCGGCGGAACCACGCCGCGCAGCGGGCCGAGATCCTGATCGGCGGTCGGGGCGAGATTCACGCGCATGCGTTGCGCGCCGCGCATCACGTCCACAGCAACCGGCTGCGTTTTCGCTTTCTCCGCGACCGCCGCGAAGTCTTCCATCGCCGCAACCGGGCTGCCATTCACTGCCACGATGCGATCGCCCGCGCGCAAGCCGGCCAGCGCTGCCGGCGAGCCGGGCATGGTGCGGCCGACGATCGGCTCGAGGCCGTAGCCGATTCCGGCACGGCCGATCGGACCGAACTCCCCGTTCTCGCGCTCGGGAGTGAGCGTCGTCTCGCGCGTCACGCTGTCGCGCACGTAGACAACGTGCAGCGGCGTGCCCGCATTCATGGAGATGATCATCTTCAGATCATCGAAGTCGTTGACCTTCTCGCCCTTGACGCTGACGATGCGATCGCCCGGTTTGAGCCCCGCTTTCGCGGCGGGCTTGTTCGCCATCACTTCGCCGACGATCGGCCGCGTCACGAGCTGCTCGGTTCCGTACATCGCGATGCCGGCCATGAAGGCGATGGCGATCACGATGTTCATGAACGGTCCCGCGAAAAGAATGAGGAAGCGCTGCCATTTCGGCTTGGACAAAAACTCGTCCGGCCGCCCGGCCACATTCTCCTCGGGTGAATCGCCGGCCATGCGCACATACCCGCCTAACGGAACGAGCGACACGCGGTAATCGGTGTCGCCGCGGCGGAAGCCGAAGAGACGCTTGCCGAATCCGAGGGAGAAGACCAGCACGCGCACGCGGAAAAGCTTGGCCATGAAGAAGTGGCCGGACTCGTGCGCGAAGATCAGGAATCCGAGGACGAGGACGAGGGCGAATAGGTTTTGCGCGATGTCGTTCATGAAAACCTGCGCCCGGCTGCTGCAACTTCGATTCCGCGCGCTTCCGCGCGGCCCCAGGAATCCCACGCCAGCGCGTCATCCACCGAGTCGATTGCGCTGACGTGCCCTGCGTGCTTATCCAGGACGCGTCTCACAATGTCTACGATTCCGAGGAACGGAAGTTCTCCCGCGAGGAAGCGCTCGACCGCGATCTCATTGGCGGCATTGAGCACCGCCGGCATCGAGCCGCCTGCGCGCGAGGCTTCGTATGCGAGCTCGACGGCGGGAAAGCGATGCGGGTCGACCGTCAGAAACTCGAGCGTGCGCATCTTCGCGAGATCGAGCCGCGCGAACGGAGCGGCGACGCGATCGGGATAGAGGAGCGCGTACTGGATCGGGAACTTCATGTCGGTGGTCGAGAGCTGCGCGATGATCGAGCCATCGACGTACTCGACCATCGAGTGGACGATCGACTGCGGATGAATGGCGATGTCGACGCGGTCGACGTGCACATCGAACAGATGATGAGCCTCGATCACTTCGAGCCCTTTGTTCATCATCGTCGCGGAGTCGATCGAGATCTTGCTGCCCATGCGCCACGTCGGATGCGCAAGCGCGGCTTCGATGCTGATGTCGTCGAAGGTGGCGAGATCGCGATGGAGGAACGGGCCGCCGGACGCGGTGAGGATGATCCGCTGCACTTCGCTGTGCAATCCGCAGCGGATGGCCTGATGCACCGCGTTGTGCTCGGAGTCGACGGGCAGGATCTCGCCGCCGAACTCGCGTGCCGCGCGCGTTATCACATCGCCGGCGGCGACGAGCACTTCCTTGTTCGCAATGCAGACGCGTTTGCCCGCGCGCAGCGCCTGATACACCGGCGGAATCCCCGCGGCACCAACGATCGCGGCGATGACTGCGTTCGCGCTCGCCATCGACGCGACCGCGCACGCTCCTTCGATGCCGGGGATGATCTCGACCGGATGATCGATCATCCCGCGCAGCCGTTCGGCATCTTCGGAGGAACGCACCGAGACGAGCTCGGGACGATAGCGACGGATCTGTTCGGCGAGCAATTCGACATTGCCGCCCGCCGCAAGACCAACGACGCGCAATGCATCAGGAAAGGCGTCGACGACGCTGAGCGTGCTGCGGCCGACACTGCCGGTGCTGCCGAGGATGGAGATGGTTTTCATTGGTTGTCGGTTGTCGGTTGTCGGTTGGCGGTTGTCGGGTAGCGGTTGTCCGTTCTCCGTTCTCCGTTGTCCGTTATCGGCTGTTCTGCCGACAACCGACAACCGAGAACCGACAACATCTAACGGACAACGGACAACGGACAACCCCCATCGTCACTTACTCATAATCGCCAGTGAGCCGAAGCCGTGCACGATCAGGGTCCAGTAGCAATAGAGGATCGGGGCGGTGAAGAGAATGGAGTCGAAGCGGTCGAGGAAGCCGCCGTGGCCGGGGAGGAGCGTGCCGGAGTCTTTCACGTCGGCCGAGCGCTTCCACATCGATTCCGCGAGATCGCCGATCACGCCGGCAATCGAGAGAATCACGCCGGCGATGATCGCGTGCACGAGCGGAAAGCTGGGGAAGAAGGTGAAGTGGATGACCAGCGCGGCGATGATCGACGCCGTGATGCCGCCCGCCAGTCCTTCGATCGTTTTCTTCGGGCTGATGCGCGGCGAGAGCTTGTGTTTTCCGAACGTCTTGCCGACGTAATACGCGCCGGAGTCGCCGAGCCAGACCACGAGCAGCAGGAAGAAGACGAGCTTCCAGCCTTCCGCGAAATCACCGCGCAGACGAATGAGCGAGCCGCCGAGCATGCCCACGTAGGTCGTTGCGAGAACGGCGATCGCGCTCGACGGCAGTGAGTCTTCGAGCGACTTGCGGCTGACGACGTACGAGGCGGGGATCAGCAGCAGCGCGGCGAACATCCCGAACTCCACCGAGAGGTTCTCGAGGATGAACGCCGCCATGATGATCAGCATGATCATGATGCAGAGCGTGACCGGGACTTCGTAGCCTTTGTGCTTGCCGAGATCGAGGAACTCGTACATCGCCAGAATGGAGATGATGGCGATGGCCGCGTCGAAGACGTACGGATGGCTCCAGCCGATGATCCAGATGGCGATCGGTCCGCCGACCAGCGCGGTCAACTCACGAGCGAAACGCATGCGTTATGAGGACGCGGAGTCGTCGGCTTCGACGAACATCTCCACGTCGGGCGTTTCCACCCCTCCGTATCGGCGGTCGCGCGCCTGGAAGTCGATGATCGCCTCGAACAGGTTGCGACGGCGAAAGTCGGGCCAGAGCACTTTCGTCACGTGAATCTCGGCGTACGCGATCTGCCACAGGAGAAAGTTCGAGACGCGCAGTTCGCCGCTCGTGCGGATCAGCAG
>JALYOB010000683.1 GCA_030857085.1 Acidobacteriota bacterium
GAGATCTCCACACCGCCGTTGCCGGTGATCAGACGCGGGGTGCCGAGGTGGTCGAGGTGGTAGTGGTAGACCTTTGCCGTCTGCGGCAGCTCGGCGGCCAGCATCTGGCTGTCACGGTAGATGTAGTCCTGATTCCAGAGCCATGAGCCGTCGTTCTCGCGGGAGAAGCGCCGCAGGACTTTGCCGCTCGTGTCGCGAACCGTCCAATCCGAACGGATCGCCGAGCCGTTGGCGGCACTGAGCTCGATTGTCCCGATCCGTTCGTCCGAGGCACTGTAAATGTACGAACGCCATTTGCCGTCGACGTAGGCTTTGGTGACCGTGTCGACCGCGTCGTACGTGAACTGCTGCATCTGATAGGAGGTGACGTTTCCGCGCGCGTCATAGGCCGCCGTCTGCAGATTCACTCCGGTGACGTCCATGCGATTCGTGGCGGCGTTCGCACCGAGATAAATCGTGCTTGTGCTGCCCGCCTGTACTGTGGTCGTCCCGGTGATGTTGCCGAACGCATCGTACGTGTAGGACTGCGCGTTACTGGAGCCGGCGTCCGCCGATACGAGGCGGTGGTTCGTGTCATAGACGTAGACGTCGCTGCCGATGCTCTTGATGTTTCCCGTGCCGTCGTACAGATACGTACCCGATTGCCACGGCGAGCCGACGGCCGTCGTGGCGACGCGGAGGTTCGCACCGTTCGCAGGCGCGGCGGCAGGGCGGCTGGCCGCAACGACGCTCGATTCGTCAGCGGCGACGGCTCCGACACTATTGTCGCGGCGCAGCAACTCCGCCTGGGCTTCGGAGAGCGAGATGGTGAACGCACCCGCTCCGTCGACGGGCGTCTCGAGCTGCCCGCGGTACATGGCCGCAAGACGCTTCGCCACACCGGCTGGGTCGTCACCGGGCAGGAGAGCAAGGGTGACGTGGTACCGCGCAACTGCGGCCGTGGCCTGCCCCTGCAGGGGCAGTGCGGCGACGCACGCGGCGAGTGCAACCACAATGGCAAAGCGGCGGCTCATCGAACACCTCCACGGACTTCCATGAGATGGCTCGCGCGGAACGGCGTTCCCGAGGACAGCACCGGCTCCGCGAAGCTCACCGTGGAGAGGCCGAGAACCTGGCGCGCCTGATTGAGAGCATCGCGTAATTCCTGCACGTGTGCGGGCTTTGGAGACAGGCCGGCGAGCGAACTATCAGTAAATGCGAACGCTGCCGATCCCGATAGTGCACGAACCGCGTTCACGGCTGTCCGCAATTGCAGCACGTGCTGCGCGAAGATCACCGTCTGGAATTGCTGGAGGGGGTCATCGTCGAAGATGACCGTCGTCGCTAAGTCGACAACACTCCAGGCCGACGGCGTTCCGCCTTTCACGGCTCGGACGCGGTACAGATACGCGCCATTCGCCGCTGCCGCTCGGACGATCGAAGTCGTCGTCACGGCAGGTCCGTCGGCGACGAATCCGCCGCCGGCCGCCTGTCGTTGCACTTCATACGAATCAGCAGCCGTGCCGCTGTAAGTCCAGGTCAGTTGAACGCTCGTGGATGACGTGGCAGTGGCGGTCAGCGACTGCGGAGCCGGTGGTGTCACCGTGATCTGCAGCGGAGCGCTGCTTGCGCTGCAGCCGTTCGCGTCCGTCGCCGTCAACGTGTACGACCGTGTGCCCGCAGGAGAAACGGTGCAGTCGAAGGAGGCACCCACGGCACCACAAGACGGAGCCGATGGCGACCAGCTGAGCGTCCAGTTTGCCGTGCCGGTCAGGTCGACGTGAATCGTTGCGCTCGAGCCTTGCGCGATGACGGGCGTCGAAGTCGTCAACGCAGCCGTCACAGCCGCGCCGCTCGAAACGGCCTTCGACGCGGTGCTCGTGCTTCCGCAGGAAGCTGTCACTGTGACGCTCAGCGTGACGCTCGGAGTCGCACAGTCGACCATGAACGTAATCGCATTCGTCGATGCGCCGGACGTGATCGTTCCGCCTTGAGAGATCGTCCAGGCATACGTGGCGCCGGCGGTCGCCGCCACAGAAGCGGACGCAGCCGCAGCCCTTGCCACGGTAGACGGAGCCGTAATCGTCGCCGGCGGCTGTGCACATACAGTCGGAGTCACAGTGGCCACGGTGCTGTCCACAGTGCAGGTACCGTTACCAACGCGCACCCAGAACTGACGTGTGGAGCTCACTGTGGTCGACAGCGTGCTGCTCGTTTGACCGGCGATCGCGCTATCGGTTCCATTCGCGCGCTCGTACCACTGATACGTCGTCGCGCCCGAAGCAGACACTGTGAGGCCGGCGGGACTGCCCGACGCGACCGTCTTCGAAACCAGAGGTGCGGCACTGAGATCGTTGCAGAAATTCTCGAAGGTGATCGATTCGGGTCGCGCCAGCGCCGTTGTCGTATCGACGGTATAACGGTCGACGACCGTCCCGCCGCCGACGTTCGTGTGCGCTACCGTATTGACCATGCCGTTGGCGTGATAACTGAGCGACGCGTATCCGCTGACACCGGTGAGCATGCCGTTGCTGTACGTGTTGGTGATCGTCCGCGGCGGCTGCGTCAGCGAGGAGCACCCGACGCATGCGGGGTACGTCAGCGTCAGCGGCGCACCGAGCTTGTTGTACGAGTACGAATCCGTGAATGTCTCGCCCGAGCTGAGCGACGTCTTCTTGGAGGACAGGCGGCCGGCGGGGTCGCGGTATTCATACGTCTCGGTGACGACGAGATCGCCGCCGGGCGCATCAGGGTTGTGGCGCG
>JALYOB010000222.1 GCA_030857085.1 Acidobacteriota bacterium
GAATACAACCGACTGTGTCGCGGAGGCTTGGCCTGCAAGCGGGGTCCGGGGCCCGCGGCCCCGGCCGCCGGAGGCCTCTCGTGGTTCTGTCATCCCTCGACGAGGTGAGTGCGTTCTGCTCATCGGGTCTCCAGAAGCCGTACGAGGTCGGCTTCGTAGCGCGCGAGGAACTGGCCGGCCATCGCGGTTGCGAAGCCGGGCGACGAGCGTTCGGCGACAAACGAAAGCGTAATCGCATTCCGCACTTTTCCGCCGCCGTCGCGCGCGACGATCGTGATGAGGATGCGCGACGTCGGGCGGTTGATGTCGACCGTGGCGAGCGTGCCGGTTTTTGCGTAAAGGTCGTAGCGCTGCTCGAGTGAAGCAACCCGAGTCCGGATCGTGAGTGCGGTGCCGTCCTGAATCACGCGACGGAGTCCCGCATTCAACTTCGCCGCGGTTTCGGTTGCACGCTCGTCGAATGCGCGTGACGGCAGCGCGACGGGTGCGCTTTCTCGAGCGACGATGTGCGGCACGACCGGCTTGCGCATCGCCCACGACGAGAATGCGCCGGCGGCGGCGATGTTCGACCAGCGGCTCGAGCCGCCGCCTAACAGAATCGCAACGAATTCGCGCGTCGTCTGCACGCTGTTCAGTCGCAGATCGACCGCCTCCGGACTGACGATCGCCAGCGGATCGAGCCCCTCGGTCGCACGGAGGTCGTCGCGTTGATCGCCGGACCAGAATGAGAGCAGATGCCGGCGCATCTCGCCTTCGGAGGGCGGCGTGCCGGTCGAGGCGCCGAAGAGATCGCGCATCGCATTCGCGAGCGGTTGCTGATGCAGCTTCACGAGCCGCGTCGGATGATCGCGCGTGTTCTCCGTCGAGTCGGCGAACGCGGGATAGCGATTCCATGGCGTGCGCGAGCCGTTCAGCGATTCGCGTCCGCCGGCCAGCGATCCATGTCCATCGCTGACGATGCCGTTCTCGCCTTCCTTCGCCAGCCCGAGCATGCCGAGGCGCGTGTGATAGCGGTTGTCGGACGCGGCGAGGTAGGTGCTGAAGTCGACCCAGCGCGCGATCGGCGAGACCTGCCAGCCTTTGTGCGAGATCTTCGCGCCGAACATCTGCTGTTCGTAGCAGCGGTTGTTCGCAACCTGATCGCAATCGCCATTGCGGATGAAGAGAGTGCGGTCGAGCGTCGGATGCACCGTGAGCGCGGCGGTGGCCCAGAACGGTTTCGCAGCGGAGCCCATCTCGATCGCGGAGAAGTTGTGATCGACCGCCTGCCGCGACGCGAGTGCGCGCGGTGCGGTGCTGCCGAGCCATGACAGCGGCGGCTCGAGCTCGCGCCAGGTGTGCTGTCCATCGCTCACATTGCGCCAGCGCCAGCGATCGCCGGATGCGGCGCGCGGCCATGCACCCATGGCGAGGACTTCACCGTTGTCGGCGCGCATGATCGTCAGCGCAATGCGCGGCGGCAACGCGGAAGGTGCACGCGCGGCGAGAAGATTGCCGAAGAGATCGCGGCCCGCGCCTTCGACGGTCGATTGCGCGGCCTGTTGCAGGTCCGCGTCGATGGTCAGTTGTGTGGCGCGTTTTCTTCTTTCTTCGCTGATGCGGAAGAGGGCGTCACCCGCTTCATGCAACCATCCCAATCCCAGGCGACGGGCTTCAGTGCTCGGCGCGTAGACCCAGCGACCCATCACCCACGCGTCGCCGAGGACGGGCACCGGACCTTTGCGTCCACGAATGGCAATCGGCTGCAGCGCGTCCTTGCGCAAATCCTCGGAGAACGAGTGCACGACGTTGTAATCAGGATTGCCGCGCACTTCGTATGTGACGTCGCCCTCTTCTTCCGCACGCTGAATCGTGAAGACGCTCGGCCGCGTGCGCGGCTCGCGCTCCATGTGCTCCTGCCAGAGGAGGTACATGCGCGTGTAGTAATCCTGCGGCGTGGCGGCGCCGGCGAAAAAGCGTGCGGGGAGCGATTCGCGTCCGCCGTCCATGCGCAGCGACTCGGGCATCGCGTTGTAGCGAAGCACTTCCGCTTCGAGCAGCGTCGCGCCCGTGGGGCGGTCGGTGAGTTGTCCATCGGCGGTGCGGAAGAGGATGCGTTTCGTTTTCGGATCGAAGCGGAGCACTCCGGCGTCGTACAACTCGTCGACACGTTTGAGGAGGCGCGACCAGGTGAGGATGTCGTACTCGTCGGAGCGCACGGCGCGAATCGAGCCGCGGAGGACGAGCACCGCTACGAGCAATGCGGGCATGAGCGCGAGCGCGGCGTACTCGCGCGTGCGCAGCGTCATTGCCAGCGGGATCATCGCGGCGAATGCGAGCCACGCGAAGTCTTTCGTGATCATCGCGACGAGGAAGCCCGCGGCGAGGATCGCGACCGCAGTGATCCACTTCCAGCGCCTGCGCGCGCCGTACATGAACGTCGGATCGAACACGCTGCGCCGCGTCACTGCGGTTTCGAGTGAGGACGATGACCAGAGGAGTGCCTGCGCCATGAGGCCGAGGAGGAGGCCCCAGCGCAGGACGTCGGAGCTGGAGGCGGTGGCGAGGAGCGGCAGGTTGCGTCCGGAGAACCAGAGCTGCGACACGTTCATCGCCGCGTGCACGACCGCTTCGCCGAGAAGCGCCGCTGCGATCGCGAGCGCGAGGATGTCGCCGACGTGCAGGCTCGAACGGCGCATCAGCAGGACGATTGCGGGCGCGGCGAAGATCGCAAGCAGAAGGATGCCGCCGAGGATGCCGTGCTCGCCGGAGACGAAAAAGCTGTAGACGCTGTCGTACTGAATCGTGTCCTGACGGATGTACGACTGCGACGCCGGCGCGTGGTTGTAGCCGAGTCCCGTCCAGCCGCCTTTGCGCACGAGAGCCATGTGCTCCCACTGATGCACGAGCGCATTGCGCACGTTCGATGCGGTGACGGATTTCGCATCGCCGGTCGATGGTGCTTCGAGGTCGAGCAGCCAGTCCTGCGCGCGTCCGCCGTACCGCATCACTTCGACGCGGCTGAGGATGTGCTCCGTCGCGCCGGGCGCCGCGCGATACGTACCGATGAGCGCGGGATACGCGAGCGTCACGGCCACCACGAACGTGATGAGCATCGTCGCGGCCATGCGCGTGGCGGATGTGAGGAGGAGCAGGAGCGCGAGCGGGAGCCAGAACGCGAGAACGGCGTAGATCGCGCCAAAGTCGCCGACCACCGCGAACATCACCGCGACGGGCACGAATGCGAGCAGGACCACCGCGGCGATGATGTCGGGGAGCGGGATCTCCGTCGTCTCCGCCGCAGCGCCATCGAGCACGCGCAGCGCATCCTCGGCACCAGTGAGCGGGCGCGCGACGAGGAGCAACGCGGGGAGGCCGAGAATCCAGAACGGCGCCACGATCTGGCGCACGTACTCCGGCGCGAGGAAAGAGGCGGCGAGAACGGCCACCGAGCCGGTCCACCAGATCGTGAATGCAGGCTTGATGGCCGGCGATTGCAGCGCGGTCCAGACGTTGCGCAGCGGCGCAGTCGCGCGGCGCGCGGAACCGCGACCTGCGTCAGCGAGCGCGCGCCAGAACGCGCGGCCGAGCTCGAACGTCACGCGATACGGAACCTGCCACAGCGGCGCGGCGATGCGCGCGATCGCAAGCGCGGCGATTCCGTAGACGACGAGCAGCAGCCGATCGAACGGCGATGCGGTGAAGCGCGCGGCGACGTTCGGCAGCACCTGCTGCGGCATGACCGTGAACTCGATCGCTGCGACGACGGCGAAGGTCACCGCAACCGCGATCGTCATCATGCTAGTGCGCGTGTCGATCGTCTCCGCGCGGTGATGCAGCCAGAGTCGCACTGAGAGGGCGATGAGGCCGGGGATGATCACGAGCGCCGCGAGCGAGCCGGCCAATCCTTTGACCGTGACTTCATCGACCGCGGCCGGCGAGACGAGGTAGCGCACCGCGAGGAGCACCCGGAAGAGGAGCAGCGACCAGACGGCGACGAGCACACCGCCGATGCACCAGAGGTCGCGCAGCCGGAGCTGGGTCGTGCTGAATGCAATCGACACGAGGAACAGCGCGAGTGCGCCCCATGCGCAGAGGAGCGCGAGCGCGAGCGCGCGCGGCGTGGGGAGGTCGCGGACCATCGTCACGGTGAGAACGACGCCGCGCCCGCCGACGATGAGCGGCACGCGTACGTTGGAGAGGGAGCGATTGAGCGTCGAGCGCGGGGTCGCGTCGCGCCGCAGAAATTCGGGCGTGTCGCCGCTCGCTTGCGGGAGGAGATCGGCGCCATCACGGAAGCGCGGCAGTCCCGAGGACGCGATCTGCAGCGCCTCGGTATGGCGGAACTCCGATGCGCCGTGGCCGAGAGGGAGGAGGAACGTGTTCTCACCGATGGCGGCTTCGCGGGCGAAGGTCAGCGCGCTTGTTGTGCCTTCGAACGGCGGCAGCGATGTGGTGCGCGTCCATGGCGCTTCGAAGGTGACGCGCGTGGCGCCGCCGTTCTCCGCGACGCGCATGCCCAGCCTGCGGCGCGGCCAGAGAATCTCGACCGTCGCGCCGTCGGCGATCTCGAGCTCGTGCCACGCTTCGCCGTCGCTGACGAGGCGCAGCTCGCCGCTGTCGGGCCGCAGGATGCGAATGCCGCGCGCCCACTCCTCGAGCGCCTGCACGCTGCCGAGATCGATGCTGCCGCCGCGGCGAAGGTCGTTGAGGCGCGGCACGAGGAGCGAGTCGAGCGCGCGCAGCCGCATGCCGTGCGGCGGCGGCGGGTCCATGACCACGAGCGGCTCGGCCATCGGCGTGCGGGCGATGATCAGCTTCGGCCGGAACCACCGCCGCTTGAATTGCACGGAAAAGCGGCCGATCTGCTTCGCGTCTTCACCGAGTTCGATGCGCTCGCCGTTCGCATACTGATCGTCTGCACGAACGACCGCGGTGCCGCCGCGCGTCCGCAGCCGCAGCTTCCCCGGCGCAGCGGGGGCGATGCTGACCTCCGGCCAGAAGTTGCCATTCGGCCAGCCGAGAATCGCGGAGTGTTCCGGCCCGCCGATCGCGACGCCGTTCGCGCGATCCGCCGCCTCCGCACCCGTCCACGCGACCTGCGTCGACCGCGGCCACTCGGTGAGCGACGCGAGCGGCGCGATGACGATCGGAATGGCGAGGAGCGTGGCGAGAAGGACGCCGACGACCGGCAGCACATGCCGCCCCGCCCGCAAGGTCGGCAGACTCTCTTCCTGATGGCGGAACTCCACCCCCCAGGCCACCACCAGAAAGCCGAGCACGACGAGTCCCAGCAGGGGAATGGTCATGAATGGATTATTACGAAAGGGTGGGGAAAACGTTTACAGGGGAGGTGCGTCAATGCCTGACGGCACGGCGCCGCAGCGGCGGCGTGGTCTTCAGACGCAGCTTCATCACCGCGGCGAAGAGGTCGAGGCGCGGCGTCGTGATGCCGTTCCGGCTGTCGACGATCGGACGGCCAGTCGACTCGAGCAGTTCCTCGATCGCGTCGGGCGTCAGCTGCGGATCGATCTGCCGCAGCACGGCGACGGCCCCGGCCACATGGGGCGCTGAGAACGACGTGCCGCTGGCGCTCGAGACTCCGCCGAGCTTGTATGCCGTCGGAACGCCGTAACCCGGCGCGAGGAGATCGAGCTGCGCGGCGGAGTTCGAGAAGCAGGTGACACGATCGACTTCCGCGGGCTTGTCGGTGCATCCGAGCAGCGATGCCGACGCGAGATTCTTGTGGTAGACCGCGCCGACGGAAAGTACGCCCCCGATGCAGGCGGGCGGACGGATGCCCATCGGCGCGGCGTCGTTGCCGCTCGCAGCGACGAGAACGGTGCCGCGAGCGCGCACACGTGCAATCGCGGCGGCGAGAGCGACATTGCCGGCGTCGCACGTGCCGTTCGACAGAAAACCGATGGCGAAGCTCATGTTGACGGCGTCGATGTGAAGCGGACTCTCGGCGATCCAATTGAGGGCGGAGATCACCTGTGAAGTCCAGGCGACGTTGCCGGTGCCGTCGGAGAGGCGGATCGCGACGATCTTCGCTCCCGGCGCGACGCCGCGCGGGGCGACGCCGCCGCTGCCGGCGATGACTCCGGCAACGCCGGTTTCATGAGGGAGGTCGTCGCGCGCGGACCCGCTGCCGGATTGCTCGGTTGCGCCATTCGGACAGCATCCCTTGCCGTTCACATACGCGCAGTAACAACGCTCTTCGATGATGCGGTCCTTCAGATCGGGATGAGGCGAGACGCCGGTGCCGAGGACCGCGACCGTGCTGCCGGTGCCGTCGTAGCCGAGCGCGTGCACCGCCGGAAGGCCGATCAGCTCTCCGTTGAGGGCGATCTCTCCGGTGAGACCGGACAACTCTGCGTTCGACAGCGGGATCACGCTGCCGCCGTGGTCGAACTCGACGGAGAGGACGTTGGGATCGTGGCGGAGGCGCTGCAAGTCCGCGTCGTCGACCGTGGCGGCGAATCCGGGAACCGCGCGCCATTTCGCATCGATGCGCGTCGCGGTGCGATCGATCGGCGCGCTTTGCGGTTGTTTGAGGAGGACGATGACTCGCTGATCGGCGCGCGCGAAGGCAGCGACGACTGCCGCGGCAAGCGCCGGCGCGAACCATCGCCAGGCCGATCGGATCATGATCCGGCTGCAACGTGAGGCCGTTGCGGGCAATTTCGTATGTGCTCTGAAGGCCGTTCCGGCATGTCCAGGTAGGGAATCGTCATCGCCGCGACCCTCCTATGTCACACAGAGGGAGGATGCATGGCATACGGTAGCAAGTACGTTCGGAAGAACGTGTATGACCCCGATGGCGCCGAGTGGCCCGATCACGTACTGTGGTACGCGCGCGGTGTGAAGGCGATGCAGGCGCGCGCGCTCGACGACCCGCTCGGCTGGCGCTTCTTCGCCGCCATCCACGGCTTCGACGCGGACTTGTGGACGCAGCTCGGACATCTCTCGCCGTCCGACCCATTGCCGTCACAGGCGGCGCGCGACCGCTTCTGGGAGCAGTGCCAGCACCAGACGTGGTACTTCCTCCCATGGCATCGCGGCTACCTGCTGGCGTTGGAAGCGGCGATCCGGGCCGAGGTGGTGAGCCTTGGCGGACCGGCGGAGTGGGCGCTGCCGTATTGGAACTACTTCGGCCCGAAGGATCAGTACAAGTT